>JACKOW010000010.1 GCA_024234055.1 Rhodanobacteraceae bacterium | reverse complement strand
CGTCTGTCGGTAGCGTGGAGAGGCCTGACGACCGACCGCGGGTACGGCAGCCGAGCAAGCTCGGCTGTACAAGAGAAGGGGTGCCTTGGCTCCTGTAGAGCGGAGCTCGCTCCGCTGCACTGCATTTGGTCCAGCTGGGCACCGTCGCCGACACGGTCGGACGCTGAACGGATTTGCGGCTGTGTAGCTCCGAAGCTCAATCCAAGCGCAAATCGCCGCAATTGGCCTTGAGCATGTTGCAGAACAACGCACCCTGGGCAACGGCGTCGTCGACGGCCACATGCGTATGTGGCAGCGGGTCGAACCAGTCCGCTGGCATATGCTGCTTGCTGCTCTGCCGGTAAGGTTTCTTCAGCAGCGCCATCGCATAGGTCTTGATGTCCAGCGCCGAATGACTGAACGGGCTGCGCCCGGCAAAGCGCATCAGGTACCAGTAGACGAACATGAAATCGAAAGCGGCCGGATAGCCGACGAACACCGGTTTGCCGGGCAGCGATTCCAGCCAGGCCAGATAGCGCGCCATCACCTGATCGGGTGCTTCGGGCGACTGACGACAGGCGGCCCAGGCCTCTGGCTGGCCCTGCCACCAGACCATGGTGTCCGGATGGCCGCAGGCGCCGGGTAGCGTCTGCAGATTGGCGCTGAAGCTGCCGAGCAGCTGCTTGTCGGCCGTGTAAGCGGCCGACCCGAGACTCAACATGGAGTGCGGTCCCGGAATGGGGCCGTCGGTTTCGACATCGGTACTGACATAGATTTCGGGCATGGGCTAGTTACTGTTTGGGCGTTTGCCTGTGGGAGCGGACTTTGTCCGCGACGGTCTGAAGATCATAGGGCTGTATCGAGGGCAGGGCGCCGGGCGCCTCGTGTGCCTGGATTGTGGCTCAATCAAGATCTGCTGACGCGAAGGATCCGGCCTGCTTGAACCGGTGCACGCCGTCGTGCCTAGCCCGTTGTGCCACGCAGCGGCTCAGCGGGGCGCTGTCGCGTCACCGCCCGGAGAGCGCTTCGCGCACTTCGGGCTACGAAAAGCCGCTCTGCGCCAGTCTCGTGAATCCAGAAACTCACGATGCGGGCGCATGGAAAGGAGCGGAGCGACGACGCAATCCAGGGTAGCGCCGCACACCCCTGGATTGCTTCGCTACGCTCGCAATGACGCCGGGGGTTCAAGGCCCGTACGCAGTGTCGGGCCGACACAGGTGACTCTCCATGAACCCATATCGCAAGTCGTTGATTTTCTTTGTCCACCTGTAGGAGCGCCCTTGCGGCGCGACCGCTGCGGCGGACCTGCGGCTTGCCGGTCGCGACGCGAGGTCGCTCCTACAGGCGGGTTTGTGCTGCAGGCCCGTGCGCAGTTTCGGGCCGACACAGGTGCCTCGCAATGACGCAATCATGAGAGCATCTCCCGTGCCCCGTGCCCCGTGCCCCGTCCCAACCCAGCAACCCACAACCGACAACCAAGATGCTCCCCGCCGCCCTCGCCTACTTCGCCATCGTCTTCGCCGTCGGTTTCGCTTGTGGTCCGATCCGGGTGATGTGGCTGGAACCCAATTTCGGCGCCACGACCGCGGTGCTGATGGAAATGCCGATCCTGCTGATGGCGATGATGTTCGCCGCCCGCTTCGTGCCACGACGCCTGGCGCTGCCGGCGACGGCAGTCATGCATCTGGGCATGGGCCTGATGGCCCTGGGCCTGGTGCTGCTCGCGGACCTCGGCGTCGGCCTGTGGGTGCGCGGCCAGTCGCTGGCCGAGATCGGCGCCTATTTCCTGAGCACGCCCGGACGCATCTACGGTGCCAGCCTGCTGCTGTTCGGGTTGATGCCGGTGCTGGTGAATGGGCGCAGGCGTCGGTCAGGCGTGGTCGCGCCGTAGAGGCCTCGAGGAGGGATGAGCACTGCGCGGCGCCGGTTCGAGTTCTTGTAGGTCCAGACTTGTCTGGACGCTCCTGGTCGGGTGGAGAAGCGTCCAGACAACCCTGGACGTACAACAGCGCAGAAGCCCGGCCGGTTCTGATTGACGTTTTGCCTTTGACGTCTTGCCGCGCCCCGCGTCACGATATCTGCTGCGCGGCCAAGATGACCTACCGCGCCTCCAGATACGCCTCCAGCTCCACCAGGTCCGCTGGTAGCGGCGCCTGCACGCGCTGCGCCGGCACGTCCAGCACGGCCGGAACTTCCACCGCGGCTGCATGCAGTGCCAAGCGGCTGATTGGCAACTGATCGTAGGGCGCTTTCAGGGTTGCCATGCCGTACAGCGCGTCCTGCAGGATGGGGCAATCGCGACTGCGCAGATGCACCCGGATCTGATGCTGGCGGCCGGTACGCGGTTGGCAGCGCAGGCGGCCAATCCAGGCGTGATCGAGGCGCCAGCGCTGTTCCAGCGCGTAGTCGGTGCGGGCTTGAAGGGCGCCGGCCTCGCCTCTGGCAGCCGGGCGCATCTTGCCCTTGCGGGCCGTGTGCAGCGGCACCTCGATACGACCCTGCTCCGGGTCGGGCACGCCCAGTGTCCAGGCCAGATAACTCTTGCCGACCTTGCCATGCTGAAAAGCCAGATTCAGGGCCCGATGGGCATCGGCGTCGCGGGCGAAGATCATCACGCCGCTGGTGTCGCGATCCAGTCGGTGCACTACCCACAGCGGGCAGCCGAGTTGGGTCTGCAACCGATGCCGCAAGGATTGCTCGGGGCTTTCATCGCGGGCCGGAATGGCGGCGATGCCCGCTGGCTTGTTGACCACCAGCCAGCGGGCGTTATCGGCCAGCAGCGGCAGCCGCTGATCAGCGTCCATCGGACAGCTCGGTCAACCAGTCACGCGGTCGCAGATAGTCGTTCAAGCGTGCTTCCGCGCTGCCTTCGGGCGGCTGATAGCCATACTCGAAGCGCACTTCCGGCGGCAACGACATCAGGATCGACTCGGTGCGCCCACCCGATTGCAGCCCGAACAGCGTGCCGCGGTCCCAGACCAGGTTGAACTCGACGTAGCGACCGCGCCGATAGCGCTGAAAATCGCGCTCGCGCTGGCCGTAGGGCGTGTTTTTGCGGCGCTCGACCAGTGGCAGGTAGGCCTGCTCGAAGCCGCGGCCGACCGCCCGCATCAGCTCGAAACAGGGCTCGAATCCCGGTTCGGACAGATCGTCATAGAACAGGCCGCCGACGCCGCGGGTTTCGCCGCGGTGCTTGAGATAGAAATAGTCGTCGCACCAGCGCTTGTAGCGCGGATACAGGTCCTTGCCGAAAGGATCGCAGACCGCCCGGGCCACCTCGTGCCAATGGCGCACGTCCTCGTCGAAGGGGTAGTAGGGCGTGAGGTCGAAGCCGCCGCCGAACCACCACACCGGATCGGGTCCGGTGGTGCTGAACAGGCGCACGTTCAGATGCGTGGTCGGCACATAGGGATTGCGCGGATGGAACACCAGCGACACGCCCATCGCATGAAAGCCGCGGCCGGCCAGCTCCGGTCTATGGGCGGTGGCACTGGCCGGCATGCGCGCGCCCTGGACGTCGGAAAATCCGATACCGGCCTGCTCGAACACCGCGCCGCCCTTGAGCACGCGGGTGCGCCCGCCACCGCCTTCGGCACGCTGCCAGCTGTCCTCGGCAAAGCGTGTCGTTGGTTCCAGGGCCTCGACCGAGGCGCAGATCTGATCCTGCAGACCCAGGAGGTAGGCACGTACGCGTTCGATATCCATGCTTTGCATCGGGCTGAACTGGGGCTGCGTATGATAGGCCGCTCGACTGCAAAGCCACCGAATCGAATGACCGAATCTCGCAAAGCCCATCCGCGCTGGTTGGTGGACCTGGCACCCGAGCCCATGAAGGACGCTTTCGCGGCCTGGCATCTGGGCGTCCGTGGCGGTGGCGCCTCCAGTTTTGAGCTGCCGATGCCGGCCCTGCACAGTGTCTGCGAGTCCTGGCACAGCAGGGGACGGCTGCGTGGCGGTCAGATCGGCGCCGCCCATTTTGCTGGCGATGATGATCTGATGCTGGGCGAGCTGGTGCTGTCCGAGCGCGATTTTGGCGGCATTGGCACCACCACCCACGAGGCCTACCGGCGCCTGCTCGACTACGTGCAGGGCTCCGGCTTTCCCTATGTGCTGCGGATCTGGAGCTACTTCTCCCGCATCAACGAGGGTCAGGGCGACAACGAGCGCTACCGGCAGTTCTGCGTCGGTCGCCAGCTGGCGCTGGAGCGGGCCCGCTTCGAAGCTGACCCGGCCGCGACCGTGATCGGCCTGCCCGATCGCTCCTCGCATCTGCGCCTGCTGTGGCTGGCCTCGAAGACGCCGGGGCAGATGATCGACAATCCACGCCAGACCTTGCCGCGCAACTACCCGCCCGAATACGGTCCGGAGCCGCCGCGCTTTTCACGTGGGGCGCTGTGGAAAAGCCAACGCGGCGGCGTGTTGTTGATCTCCGGCACCGCCAGCGTGGTCGGCCACAGCTCGCGCCACATCGGTCGGCTGGACAAACAGCTGGAAGAAACCCGGCGCAATCTGGAAAGCCTGCTGGAAGTGGCCAACAGCACCTGGGACACCGACAGCCGATTCGGCTCGGGCACCGTGCTGCGCGCCTATGTGCGCGAGGAAGAGCACTTTTTCGAAACCGAGACCTTCCTGCGCGAGAACTTCCCCGGCGCTGCCTTTGCCGTGCTCCAGGGCGAGGTCTGCCGCAGCGATCTGTTGTGCGAGATCGAGGGCGTGCATCATTTCTGAATCAGGTGCCTCGCCTTGACGCAATAACTGCGGACGCCATCAGCCTGGAAAATGCTCTTTTGCCTTGCGCCTTTTGCGTCCCTCGCCGATGGTGATTATCTTCGTGAGCTTCGTCGGGTAGCGATCGCCGACGAGAATTCCAACCACGCGAGGCAATGCCCCCATGACCCTGGATCCGAGCTATCCCGATGACGACCGTTGCCGTGCCGTGTTCAATACGGTCGAGGCCCTGATCGAGCGCCGTTATGGCATTCCGGTGGTGATCAGCGACGTCATCGATCCCTACACCGGCGATCTCGATGGCGCCGAGATCCAGATCGATCATGATCTGGACGCGGAAGAAGCCCTGTTCATCCTGGTGCACCTGTTCGGGCACACGGTGCAGTGGAATCTGTCAGAGCGCGGACGCACGCTGGGCGTGCAGCAGCCCGATCCGAATCTGTCGGCCGAGCGCATGGCCGAGCTCTATCAGTACGAGCGCGAGGCCGCAGAGCTCAGCCTGACGCTGTTTCATCAGGCCGGCGTACACGATTTCGACCAGTGGCTGGCCGATTTCTTTCACTGCGACTGGGCCTATCTGGTGCATTTCTACAAGACCGCCGAGAAGCGCCCGTTCAAGAGCTTCTGGCAGGTGGGCACCGAGTTGCTCGAACCCAAGCCCATCCCGGAATTCACGCCTACCGTGTGGCGTGCGCGCTGGGATGGCGTGGTGGTCTGACCGCGCGTCCGCAGATGCTGCGATCCTGAACCACTCTGCGGCCTGACCCGTGGTTCAGGCCGAGCGGTCAAAATGCCCGATCAGCCTTCGACGCCAGACAGCGTCGATGCCCGATCGAGGGCGACCATGAAGATCGTGATGCCGAGTGACAATATCCAACGCATGTTCCATCTCCTGCTGCAGGGGCGCATCCCGGTCTGAGCGCCGGGTTATTGCAATGACAGCAAAGAATGATCGCAGTTCGCTGACTGCAGTATGACGAAAATTTAACAACATCGGCCAGAACCCGGGCAGAAGATGGTTGCTGGTTGCTGGTTGCTGGTTGCTGGTTGCTGGTTGCTGGTTGCTGGTTGCTGGTTGCCAGTTGTCAGCGGCATTCTGTGGGAGCGGCTTCAGCCGCGATTGCAAAGGCGTCGCGGCTGAAGCCGCTCCCACAGCTCATTCCGACACCGATACCAGCCACCAGCACCGATCAGCGAATCTCCCGCAGCAGGCGGAAGCCGCGATCCGGGGCGGCGCTGTCTTCGTCCTCGCTGCTGGTCGTGCCTTCAATGCTGCTGTCGCGCCAGCCGCTGCCAGCCACATAACGGCCAATACATACGCGGCCACTGGAATCGCGTTCCTTGCCCTGCAGGAAGCGCCCGAAATTGCCCAGTGCCTGCCGTACCTTGCCGATCTCCTTGAACTCGCAGCTCGCGGTCCATTCGCGCACATTGCCGCTGAGATCCGATGGCCATTCGGGTGCGGCGGCAAATTGTCCGCTGGGAGCGGTGTTGGGGAAGCGGTCGCCGCAGGTGGCGTTCTCACCGCGCAGATTGGCGCAGTCGCCGTCGCGCGCGACTGCCGCCAGCTCGCGCCATTCCTGCAGCGTGGGCAGCCGATAGACCCGCCCGGCCTGCTCGCTCATCCAGGCGGCGTAGGCGCGGGCGTCGGCAAAACTCACGCACACCACTGGATCGTTGCCGCTCTGCGGGAATCCGGGGTCGCGCCAGGACAGACTGCGCCCGCCGTCACGGCAGCTCGCCGCCTTGTGCCCGGTGGCATCGGCAAAACGCAGATAGTCCGCGCGGGTGATCTCGAAGCGGGACACAGCGATCGGGCCCGCGAAAGACGCCAGGCGCCCAGCCGGAACCAGCAGCAGCTCGGGGCCGGCACCATCGCGGAAAGGCTCGCCGCGGGCCGGGAAGCGCGACACCAGCTGCACCAGTTCGGCGAACTCGGCCGAAGGTGCTGGCAGCATCTGCGCCATCGCCAGCTGGCTGCCGGCCTCGGCCCGATCGCGCGCCGTGCGCGCCCGCTCCAGTGCCGGCCGGAAGCGCGCTTCCAGTGCCGACACCACGGTCTGCACCGGCGGCAGGGCATCGGCATGGCTGTTGCTGACCAGCGCCGCCCAGCGCGGAAGCCGGTCGATCAGCTGGGCATCGTCGCTGGTGATCAGATCGCCACTGGCGCGATCCAGCAGGCTGTCGCGCAGATCCAGCGCTCGGCTGTCCACCGGTTCCTGCATGAACATCGGCGCCAGCAAGGCGTCGGCGCTGTCGGCGCTACCATCAAACCAGCGTCTCTGCTCGATCGCCGCGGTGATCGCCGCCGCCTCCGCGCTCCCTGCGCCGGCCAGGGACGTGCCCGCCGCAGTCGCTGGGGCTTCGGCGCGGGTGCCGAACCAGGCGGCTGCGGCAGCAGCCAACACCAGAATCGCAATGATCGAGACCAGCGGCAGGGCCGGGCGCCGATTCCGGGGCCTGACTGCTACTTGCGGACGCAATTGCGCCAGCGCCTGGGCCATGGTCTCGGCATCGGCGTAGCGATCCTGCGGCCGCTTGGCCAGCGCCGAATCGAAGAAGGTCTGCCAATGCGCCAGCGCCGGCGGCAGCCGCGGGATCGGGTCCTGCTGATGCCTGAGGGCCACGGCCAGAAAATCGTCGGCATCAAACGGGGCATGGCCGGTCAGCAACTGGTAGGCCAGGCAGCCCACGCTGTAGAGATCGCTGCGGCCGTCGACGACTTCGCCGCGCGCCTGTTCCGGGCTCATGGTCAGCGAACTGCCGACGGTGCGCCCGTGGGTGGTCAGGCGATGATTGCTCTTGACCTTGAGGGCCACACCGAAATCGGCCAGCAAGGGATTGCCGCGACCGTCAAACAGCACATTGGCTGGCTTGACGTCCCGATGCACCACGCCCTTGGCGTGGGCATGACCGAGCGCGCTCAGGATGGCGGCCAGGATCCGCTTGACCTCGTCCTCGGGCATCGGCCGCGGGCGGCGTTCCAGATCTCCGTGAGCGAGCAGCGGCATGATGTAGCAGGCGTTGCCGTCGGCCGTGCGGGTGACTTCGAAGATGGCGACAATATTGGGATGGTCCAGCGCCGCAATCAGCTGTGCCTCCTGTTCGAAGCGCTGGTTCAGCTCAGGCGCGTCGCGTCCCACCGCGCGCAGCACCTTGATCGCGACCGGCCGATCGAGCGCCAGTTGCCGGCCCCGATACACGGTCGCCATGCCGCCAGAGCCCAGTGCCTCTTCAACCGCATAACCCGGCACTCGGGGAAGATCGGAATCTTGGTCGGTCATGGATCTCTGGAACCGTTCCGCGTGTACGCACCCCGGGGTGTCGATTGCCCAAGCATAGGCGCCATGACGGGGTCAGGGCGAACCCGTACTTCGATGCTTCACGCGATCTGATATCGCTGCCGTTACAATATGCTGATGAGTTCATTGTTGCGCCTCTTGCTGACTGCCCTGGCTCTGCTGCTCGCCGCAACGGCGCCGGCAGCCACCATCTACAAATGCCGCCAGGCTGGTGGGGTGGTCAGCTATCAGGACAATCCCTGCCCGGGCCGACAGATTGGCGTGTTGCGCACGCCGACCACTGCAGCAGCCGCGCGCGCGCCAGCATCCGCTCCGGCCAAGGCCACGCCCGACGCGCCGAGACCGACGCCCACGGCGCGGGCACCGCGACCGTCCTTCAAATGTGTGCGTCCCGACGGCAGCCACTATTTCACCGGCAATGCACGACCGGCGCGGATGCTCGTCGATGCCTCCAACACCATGGCCAAACGGGTCGCTGGCGCGCCCGCGGCACCGCCCGGCAAGGCCTGGGCCGAAGACCAGTGTGCCAGCAGCACCCGTGCGGAGAGCTGCCAGTACTATCAGGAACAGATCGCGGCCAACGATGCCCGCGAGGCCGCGGCCAAGGGCACCGATGCCGCACGTCTGAAGCGCGAAGGGCAACGTCTGCGGGCGATCCGCAACCATCGCTGCAATTGAATCCGGGCCGGAAGCCGCCACGCTGCGGCCTGCCTCCGGATCCCTGGCGACGCCCGCAGAGCTGGGCGCTCGCCAATTCAGCACCCGCCACTCCCTGCACAGGAGCCGAATATGGATCGTTTGATCGAAGTCTTCTCCAACTTGCCCTGGGCCAGCCAGATCGCGGCCTGGAGCCTACGCCTGACCACCGCCCTGCTGGTTCTGCTGCTGGGACTGTGGATCGTGCGCCTGGCTGCCAATGCGCTGGCGCGACTGATGACCCGCATGAATGTCGACCCCATGCTGCGCGACTTCCTGAGCAGTGTGCTCAAGGGCGTACTCACCGTGCTGGTGCTGGCCGGCGCGCTGGATTCGCTTGGTGTACCGATGACCTCGATCCTTGCGGCCCTCGGTGCCGCCGGTCTGGCGATCGCTCTGGCCCTGCGCGACTCGCTGGCCAATCTGGCCGCCGGCGTCACCCTGATCCTGCTGAAGCCATTCCGGGTGGGTGATGTCATCGAGATCGCCGGTCAGAAAGGCAAGGTCGAGGGCATGCGCCTGATGCATACGGTGCTGGTAACACCGGACAACTGCGAGCTGGTACTGCCGAACTCGCACGTGGCGAGCGAGCCGATCACCAACTTCACCCGGCGCGACACCCGCCGTATTGATCTGGTGATCGGTATTGCCTATGAGGACGACATCGGCAAGGCCTTCAGCGTCATCGACCGGGTGCTCAAGGCCGAATCCCGGGTGCTGGCCGAGCCCGAGCCGATGCTGCTGGTCGATCAGCTCGGGGAGAGCAGTGTCGATCTGGCCATACGGCCCTGGGTGGCGACTCCGGACTTGCTGGCCACCCGCGCCAGCTTGCTGCGTCAGATCAAGGAAGAACTCGGCGCCGCCGGCATCGACATTCCCTTCCCGCAGCGGGTGCTGCATGTGGTCAAGGACACGGCCGCACAGGCGTAGGGCCGGGACGGGGCAGGGGGCACGGGGAAAGGGGCACGGGAGATGCCCGCGAGTCCGAGGGTCTCACCGCCAGCCATCCTCCCTGGCCCGACATGGCACGTGAGTCAAGAATCTGAGAAGCCCGCGGTTGTGGGTCCAGACTTGTCTGGACGCTCTCTGCTTGCTGCTGGAGAAGCGTCCAGACAAGTCTGGACCGACAGGAACTCGAAGCCCATAGCTTTTCCCGTGCCGCGTGCCCCGTGCCCCGTTATCCCGTTACCCCGGCAAGGGGATGTACTCATCCTCGCCGGGCACCCGGGGAAAGCGCTGCTCGCGCCAGTCGGCCTTGGCCTGTTCGATGCGCTCCGGCCGGGATGAGACAAAATTCCACCACAGCCGACGAGCTTCGGTCAGCGGCGGGCCACCCAGCCAGGCCAGCAGGGTGTCTTCCTCGGCCCGGACTGTCAGGTCCTGCTGCTCGGGCAGAATCTGCAGCGTCCCCGCAGGAATCAGCTTTCCGTCCATCCGCAGGCCGCCACGAACCACGTACAAGGCCTGCTGCATGGGCGTCGCCGGCAGCCGCAGTTCGGCACCGCGGTCCAGGGTTCCTGCCAGGTAGAACAGCTCGCTCAGGATCCGTACTGGTGAGCGCCGACCCAATGCCTCGCCGGCAATCAGTTGCAAGCTCAGGCCGGGGCTTCGATCCGCGGCAGAGCGGACGCCGGGTAGTGATCGAAAGCGGGCGCACTTTCCTCGTGGTCCAGCGGCAGTGCCACCCAGGCCTGCAGCCCGTGCAGCGGACCACCGCTGGCACGCAGCTCATCGGGTGAACGCTCGGAGTGGACGATGCCGCGACCGGCATTCATCCAGTTGACGTCACCCGGACGGATCTCCTGCACCGAACCCAGGCTGTCGCGATGCATCAGTGCGCCTTCAAACAGGAAGGTGACCGTGGCCAGGCCGATGTGCGGATGCGGGCGCACATCGATGCCCTGCCCCGGCGCGAATTGTGCCGGGCCCATGTGATCGAGAAACACGAAGGGCCCACGCTGCGCTGCGATCGATGTGGCAGCAATCGGGCGACTTCAAAGCCGCCCAGATCCTTGCGCAGTCCGGTGATGCTGACGGGCTCGTTCATGGGCTCAAACTCCGACCAATGGGCAATGTACATCCGCTCGAACTCTGGCAGTATCGCCGCGTTCTCGGGTCGATTCGACCCCGGGCGCGCCCGCGATAGCCAACAGGGAACAGCGCGCAAGGAAGCGCACGCGTCGGCTCAATCGACCAGTTCCTCGTCCTGCAGACGACCGTTGACGAAGATCAGCCGGCGCGCGAACTTGTTCGATCCGAAGTCGTAGATCCACTCCTCGATCTCGATCTCGATGGCCACCGCCTCGTTGATCGCGTTCTGTCGGTACACGGTGCGGTAGTAGCGGCTCTCGTCGTCGGGATTGCCGCAGCGCTTGCGGACTTCGTAGCGCGACATCCCCTGCAGCACCAGCTGATTGCCGCAACGCATGGCCTGCGCGGGCCAGGGGTAGAGGCTCAGGGCAACGGTCAGCGACAGCAGCAGGCGGATACGCATCAGTGGACTCCTGAGTGAGTGCAAGGGCCGCTGCGACCGGGGATGAATTATCCGGGGGCAGCGGAACGGGCCCGGATCAATGCTGCCAGCACGTCTGGCGCGTAGTCGAAGGAATCGTAGTACAGCCGATCATCCGGCAGACCAGCGGCGACGAAATCGCGGCGGCCGGCCTCGATCATCGGTGGTGGCCCGCTCATGTAGATATCGAAACGCGAGAGGTCCGGAAAATCCTTGAGTACGGCCTCATGGACCGGACCGGATCGGTATTGGTTCCGCTCCAGCGCGCTGGCTTCGCTCAACACCGGCGTGTAGCGCACATTGCTGTGGCTGTCCTGCCACTGCCGGCACAGCGATTCCAGGTACAGATCCTCGACATGGCGCGCTCCCCAGTAGATGTGCAGCGCGCGATGGGTGTGGCGCTCGATCAGGTGTTCGACGATGGCCTTGATCGGGGCAAATCCGGTGCCGCCGGCCATCAGCAGGATCGGCCGGTCGCCACCCTCACGCGGCACGAAAGTGCCGAGCGGCGCCTCGATGCGCAGCACCTGCCCCAGACGCAGCTCGTCGAACACGAACTGAGTGAAGCCGCCGCCGCTGACCCGCCGTATGTGCAGATCCAGGGTGTCGCCTTGATGCGGCGCATTGGCGATCGAGAAAGCCCGACGCTTGCCCTCGGGCAGCAGGATGTCCAGATACTGACCGGGCAAGTAGTTGAAGGCTTCGCGCCGGGCCGGCAGCAGTTTCAGTTCCATGACGTCGTCGCAGAGCCGATGTTTGGCCGCCACCTTGACCGCCAGCTGGCGGATCGGAATGCCGGCGACGGCATCCACCTCGCGGATGGCGATGGTCAGATCGCTGCTGGCCACGGCCTGACACAGCAGCACCTGGCCATCGGCCTGCTCGGCCGCGCTGAGGGCGCTCGGTGGATTGTAGGGGTAGGTCACTTCACCGCTGACCAGTCGACCCTTGCAGCTGCCACAGCTGCCGGAAAGACAGCTGTAGGGCAAAGCCAGGCCGGCTCGGCGGGCGGCAGCCAGCACGGTGTCACCCGCTCCCACGCGAAAGGACTTGCCGCTGCCGGCCAGTTGCACCAGGTGCTCTGCATTCATCGGGCTTTCCTTGCTCATGGCCCGAGTATCGCCCTTCGAGTCTGCAGAGGACATCAAGACCCGCAGGCGGCACCCGTCAGGGTCAGGCCAGATTGACCCGAGCGCAAAAAAAACGGGGGCCGAAGCCCCCGCCGGTCAACTTCAGATGGCGCCCGGGCTCAGAACTCCCAGCCCACCGTCAGGAACACGCGCGAACCGCCATTGTCACCCCAGTCGATATCGTTGGTGGCGTAGGCGTAGTTCAAGCCGACCGCCATCGGACCGAAGTTGCGGGACAAGCCTGCCGAGAAGTCCTGATAGGAATCGCCGAGCGCCTTGTCCAGGTCATAGTGGCCGACCGAGCCGTTCAGTGTCAGATCCCACCACGGCAGCGGATAGCTGCCCGACGCCGACACGTAGGTGCCGGTCTCGCCAGAGTTGAACACGTCATTGGAATAGCCGACCAGGAAGCTCAGGTAATCACCGACGCCGAGGGTCAGGATGAGCTCGTTGTAGTTGTAGGCGCTCTGGTCGTGATAGGCGTAGCGCAACAGCGTGGCATCGAAGTTCACGGTGTCGCTGAGGTCCACGCTCCAACCGAGGTAGAAGTCGAACTCGGCATTGGCGCCGTCACCGTCCACGAAATCCACATTGGAGGCCCACACGCCGGCATGGAAGCCGCTGTCATGGGTGTAGTCCATGCCGGCCTGGAACGCCGGACCCTCATTGGTCTGGGAAACGCCGCGGAACACATAGTCGCTGACGATGCCGACGTTGAAAGCCAGCGGACCCGATTCTTCCTCGGCATCCTGAGCCAGGGCCGGCATCGAGAGCGCGGCGAGCAGGGCAGCCGTAATAAGCCGATAGCGCATGGTGATTCTCCTGTAACCAGTCTGTTTTGAAACGGGGCATGTCGATTGTGAAGCCAATCTGACCAAATTGGCTAGTGCAATGGCTCCATTGACCCTTGCTCTTGGTGACACATTGTCCACCGGTCCGGAAGTCCTGGCGCTGCCACTGATGCGCCGGGCGCCGTTTACCCGGGTTAGACTGCAGCCCATCCCGACCGGAGCCGACCGATGGACAATATTCTGATTCTGGTATTCCTCGGCTTCATCGCCGTGGTGGTGTTTCGTTCCATCCGCTTTGTGCCGCAGGGCTTCAACTTCACCGTCGAGCGCTTCGGCAAGTACACCCACACCTTGCCCTCGGGTCTGGGCTTCCTGATTCCGCTGATCGATTCGGTCGGGCGCAAGGTCAACATGATGGAACAGGTGCTGGATGTGCCCTCGCAGGACGTCATCACCAAGGACAACGCCGTGGTCAAGGTCGACGGCGTGATCTTCTTCCAGGTGCTCGACGCCGCCAAGTCAGCCTACGAGGTGGCCAACCTGGAGCAGGCCGCGATTGCCCTGGTGATGACCAACATCCGCACCGCCATCGGCTCGATGGACCTGGATGAATCGCTGAGCAAGCGCGACGAGATCAATGCCAGGCTGATGCGGGTGGTCGACGACGCCACCCATCCCTGGGGTATCAAGGTCAATCGCATCGAGCTCAAGGACATCCAGCCGCCGCGCGATCTGGTTGATGCCATGGCTCGGCAGATGAAGGCCGAGCGCGAGAAGCGCGCCGCCATTCTCGAAGCCGAAGGCAGCCGCGCCAGCGAGATCCTGCGGGCCGAAGGCGAGAAGCAGGCCGCGGTGCTGGAAGCCGAGGGCCGCCGCGAAGCGGCTTTCCGTGATACCGAGGCGCGCGAGCGCCTGGCCGAAGCCGAAGCCCGGGCCACCGATATGGTGTCGCAGGCCATCGCCAAGGGCGATGTCCAGGCGATCAACTACTTCGTTGCCAACAATTACGTCAAGGCGTTGCAGGCCATGGCCACCAGCCCCAATCAGAAAACCCTGATCCTGCCGGTGGAACTCACCAGCGTCGTCGGCTCCATCGCCGGCATCGCCGAAATCGCCAAGGCCGTCGCCAAGAAGCAGGGGGGTGTCGCGCCATGAGTCCCTGGTGGCAGA
Organism: Rhodanobacteraceae bacterium; assembly: GCA_024234055.1. NCBI lineage: Bacteria > Pseudomonadati > Pseudomonadota > Gammaproteobacteria > Lysobacterales > Rhodanobacteraceae > Rhodanobacteraceae bacterium. Next base: position 135,303 of record JACKOW010000010.1, on the reverse strand, counting down.
GCATCAGTCCATCGGAGTGGCTGATTGCCGGCTTGATCCTGCTGGTGCTGGAGGTCTTTGCCCCCGGCGCCTTCCTGCTGTGGTTCGGCATTGCCGCGCTGGTCGTGGGTGTGGCGGTGTGGCTGCTGCCGGCGCTGCCGTGGGGCGTGCAGATCGTGGCCTTCGCGTTGCTCTCGATCGGCTCCCTGCTCGGCTATCGCGCCTGGCGCAAGCGCGTTCCAGACAAACCGGACGACCAGCCGCTGCTGAACAAGCGCACCGAACAGATGATTGGTCGGGTGTTCACGCTGGAAACCGCCATCGTCAATGGTCGCGGCAAGATCAAGGTCGGCGACGCCCTGTGGACCGTCAGCGGCCCGGATCTGCCCGCCGGCACCACCGTACGAGTGCTCGGTGCCCGCGAGCAGATATTGCAGGTGGAGGCGGCGCAACAGCAGTAAAACGTCAAACGTAAAACGTCAATCAAGGCACGGAGCCGGTGGCCTGCAGCGGCTGGCGGCGCCCGCGATGGCCGCTTTCAGATGGGCGAGATCCACTTCGCGGACAGAGTCCGCTCCCACAGGCCGCGGACGGCGAGCATCAAATTGACGTTTGACTTCGCACCTCGCACCTCGGCAGTCGGAGAGCGATAAAACGTCAAACGTAAAACGTCAATCAAGGCACGGCGCCGGTGGCCTGCAGCGGCGGGCTGCGCCCGCGATGACCGCTTTCAGATGGGCGAGATCCACTTCGCGGACAGAGTCCGCTCCCACAGGCCGCGAATGGCGAGCTTCAAATTGACGTTTGACTTCGCACCGCGCACCTCGGCAGTCGGAGAGCGGTAAAACGTCAAACGTAAAACGTCAATCAAGGCACGTTGTGGCCTGCACGGCTGGCGGCGCCCGCGATGGCCGCTTAGATGGGCGAGATCCACTTCGCGGACAGAGTCCGCTCCCACAGGCCGCGAATGGCGAGCTTCAAATTGACGTTTTACGTTTTACGTTTGACCTTTTGAAGCTCCTGCCACTACATCAACATCACCCCACCCCGCCAAAGGTGAACGCCACGCCGATCAGCTTGCGCCGTCCCAGGGTTCCTTCAGCCACGCCCAGGCGAACAGCAGGATGAAGATCGACGCGGTTTCGTTGAGGATCGAGGCTACCGAGGCGCTGGTGTATTTGTAACCGGCCAGCCAGAACAGCATGGCCACGTACTGACCGAAGACGGCGGCTATCACCAGCCGTCGCCAGGGCACGCCGCGCCACGAAGGCATGCGGTGGTGGGCGGGCAGCCAGCGCCACAGCCACAGCATCGGGACCAGGGCCGCCAGCAGTCGCAACAGACAGACCCAGAAGAAGGGTTCCTGTTCCAGCACCGGCTTGATCATGACCACACCGGCGGCGTTCAGTGCCACCGCGGTGACCCCGTAGAGCAGACCGCGGCGCAGCTGGCTGGCCGGCAAGGGTCGTTGAGCACCGGTCGGTTGACCAGCAGCACGCCGAACATCACCAGCACGAAACCGCCGAACTGCAGCAGGCTCAGGCGCTCGTCCAGAAAGAAGAAGGACAGCAGGATCACGCAGGGACTGAACAGATTGCCGAGCACGCCGATGCGACCGGCGCCGAGGGTGTTCAGGGCCCGGAAGTACAGGGTGTCGGCAACGCTGATGCCGAGAATGCCGGAGAGCGCGGTCAGCGCCAGCGACCAGCCACTGATCTGGGGCAGGGCCAGGCCATGGGCGATCAGTACGGTCGGCACCATCAGCGCCACCACCACGCCATTCTTCAGCAGGTTCAGGGCCACCGGCGGCAACTCACGACCGAGCTGCCTGTAAAGGATCACGCCGACGGCCCAGCAAGCCGCCGAACTCACCGAAAACAGCTCACCGATACCCACCTGCATGTCGCGCTTCCTGAAAGAGTGCCAAGCCGGTAGCGCGCGCCGATCAATGCCATGATTGGCTTCTGGCCAGAAACCTGAACGCACCCTCCGGGAGTTGCGCCATGACTCCACGGCGCTCGCGCATCATGCCCGCATGAAACCACTATTGCGCACAATGCGATTTCGTCATCGAGCTGGCCCGGCGCCTGCACGAGGCAGGCTCCACCGCGCCGCGTCTGGAAGACGTCATCAACTCGGTCAGCCGCAAATTGGGGCTGGATACCCATATCTGGTCGAGCCCGACGGCGATCATCGCCACGGTGCGCCCGATCGGGGCCGAAGGCGATCAGCAGACCGTGACCTGCGTGGTCCGGCTGGCGCCGGGCGATATCCATCTGCGGCGTCTGTGGCGGGTCGACGATATCGCCGAGCGCGTGGCGCGCGGCGAGTATTCCGCCGCCGAAGGCATGCGTGCCCTGGCCCAGGCCGCCAAGCCAGACTCTGAACGGCGACAGTGGCTCGAGACCGTGTTCGGCTTTCTGCTGGCTTCGGCAGGTGTGGCCGGCCTGCTCAAAGGCAGCCCGGCCGACATCGGCAGCGCCGCTGCACTGGGCTTGATGCTGGGCGTGCTGGCTCAGCTGGCCCCGGCGCGCCCACGACTGGCCGCCACCTTTGAAGCGCTGGCAGCCTTTCTGGTGGCCCTGATGACCGCCTACATCGCCTACGCCTGGACCCCTATTTCACCGCTGGTGCTGACCGCCGGACTGATTGTGCTGCTGCCTGGCCTGTCGCTGACCACCGCCGCTGCCGAAGTGGCCACCCAGCATCTGGTGTCCGGCACGGCGCGCTTCGCCGGTGCGGTGGCGGTGCTGCTGAAACTGGCTTTCGGCGCCTTGTTGGGATCGCGGCTGGCGTCGGCGCTCGGCTGGGGAGCCCCCGATGCCATGGCGCACCTGCAGGCACCCTGGATGGAAGTGGCCTCGCTGATCACGGCCGCGACGGCCTTTGCCCTGCTGTTCAAGGCCCGCATCCGCGACTGGTGGGTGGTGTTCCTGGCCGCCGGCATCAGCTATCTGACCACTCGCTTCGCCAGCCCGGCCTTGGGTGCCGAACTCGGTCTGTTCATCGCGGCTTTTGTCATCACCGTGCTCAGCAACCTCTACGCTCGCTGGACCAATCGGCCCGGCGCCACTTTCCGCCTGCCCGGTCTGATCCTGCTGGTGCCCGGCTCGGTCGGCTTCCGCAGCCTGACCTTCGTGTTCGAAAAGGATGTGTTCCTCGGCCTCGACACCGCCTTCAGCGTGGTCACCCTGATCGCCGCGCTGGTGGCCGGCCTGCTGCTCGGCAACAGCGTGGTGCCGCCGCGGGCGGGGATGTAGGTGGAGCGGGTTGTTGGTTGTTGGTTGTCGGTAAGAGCGCTGCGCGGCAAGTCCCGGCTGTTGTGGGTCCAGACTTGTCTGGACGCTTCCATGACCTTTGGACCAAATGCGCAAATCGTCCGAAGAGCGGTAAAACGTCAAACGTAAAACGTCAACTTGAAGCTCGCACTCGGACGCCTGTGGGAGCGGACTTCGTCCGCGAACAAGCTCGCGGACCCATGAAGTCGGCCGTCGCGGACAAAGTCCGCTCCCACAGGTCATCAGCAGCGAGCTCTGATTGACGTTTCACGTTTGACGTTTTACTTGAAGTGCCGAATGGCTCCGACGTGGCCGAATCGCTAAGCACCGAGCAAAGCCCGGATCGCATCCAGATGCGGTCTGGCGGCGACGGCTTTTTCCTCGGCGGTCTTGACGGTCTTTTCGTCCTTGCCCACCCAACGTACTTCGCTCTCGGGCATTTCCATCAGGAAGCGACTGGGTTCAGGGCATTCCTCGCGGCCGTAGCGGGTGCGCACGCGGCAGTAGGACAGGGTCAAGGTTTCCTTGGCGCGGGTCATGCCGACGTAGAACAGGCGCCGCTCCTCATCCAGTCGCCCTTCGTCCAGCGAGGACACATGCGGCAGCAAACCGTCTTCGCAGCCGACCAGAAACACGTGGCGGAATTCCAGGCCCTTGGCGCTGTGCAGGGTCATCAGGCGCACGCGATCGCCGGGCTCGTCGTCCTGGCTCTCCAGCATCAGCTGGGTCAGCAGGGCGCCCAGTGAATTCTCGCGGCGATCGCCGATCCATTCCAGAAAGGCCTGCACCTGGGCCTGGCGACGCTCGGCCATTTCCGGGCGCTTGCTGTCCTCGCGCCAGTGCTGGATCAGGCCGGATTCGCGGATCAGCTGTTCGATCAGCGCCCGCGGGCGCACGCTGCTGCTGAGCTTGCGCCAGCCATCGAGTTGTTCGGAAAAGGCCGACAGTGCTCTAGCCGCGCGCGGCGTCAGCGTGGCCAGCAGGGTGTGCGAGCCCGCTGCCTTGGCCAGCGGCAGACCACGACTGCGCGCCGCCTCGGCCAGTTTCTCCAGTGTCGCCGCGCCGACATCGCGCCTGGGCGTGGCTACCGCACGCACGAAGGCGGCATCGTCCTCGGGGTTGGCCAGCAGCCGCAGGTAGGCCATCACATCCTTGATCTCCTGGCGATCAAAGAAGGAGGTGGCGCCCGACAGGTGATAGGGCACCTTGAGCACTCTGAGGGCCAGTTCCAGCGAGCGCGCCTGATGGTTGCCGCGAAAGAGCACGGCGAAATCGCGCGGCGTGCATTTGTCGATCAGTTGCCGGTGGCTGATCTCGGCGGCCACGAACTCGGCCTCATCGGTATCGCTGCCGCGGGCGACGATACGGATTGGATCGCCGTCGGGCAGCGCGCTCCACAGCTTCTTGGGATGCAGATGCGGGTTCTGGCCGATCACCGCGTTGGCCGCGCGCAGGATGCGCTGGGCGCAGCGGTAGTTCTGCTCCAGCTTGACGATTCTCAGATTCGGATAGTCCTGACCCAGCTGCGCCAGATTCTCCGGATTGGCGCCGCGCCAGGCGTAGATCGACTGGTCGTCATCACCCACCGCCGTGAACAGACCGCGCTCGCCGGCCAGCAGTCGCAGCAATCGGTACTGGGTGTCGTTGGTGTCCTGGTATTCGTCCACCAGCAGATAGCGATACTTGCGCTGCCACTTGGCGCGCACTTCTTCGTCAGACTCCAGCACCCGCACCGGCAGCGCGATCAGATCATCGAAATCCACCGCGTTGAAGGCGGTCAGGCGCTGGGCGTAGCTGGCATAGAGCTCGGCCGCCTCGCGCTCACGCGGCGTCTGCGAAGCCGCCAGCGCCTGCGCCGGATTGAGGCCGCGGTTCTTGGCCTGGCCGATCAGCTGGCGCCAGCGATCGAGCACGTCGTTGCCGGTGCCCTTGGGCGCCAGATCCTTGACCAGCGCCCGGGCATCGTCCTCACCCAGAATCGAAAAACCGCGGCGCAATCCGACATGGGCACATTCGATCTCCAGAAAGCGCATGCCCAAGGCGTGGAAGGTCGATACCGTCAGCCCCTCGCTGCCGCCCTCTCCCAGCAATCTCGCCGCGCGCTCGCGCATTTCCCGGGCGGCCTTGTTGGTGAAGGTGATCGCGGCGATCTCGTTGATGTTGTACAGCCCCGAACGCACCAGATGCGCGATCTTCTGGGTGATCACGCTGGTCTTGCCCGACCCGGCGCCCGCCAGCACCAGCAGCGGACCATCCAGATAACGCACGGCTTCCTGTTGTTGCGGATTGAGCATCGGCGGGCGGTTGGAGTTCGCAGGCGGGGGTGGCGAGTCTAGCCCCGTAGGAGCGAGCTTGCCTCGCGACCGGTGCGAAAGCCGGAAACTGTCGCGCCGGGGGGCAGAAGCCGATCGCAGAGAACGCAAAGGAAACGCAGAGGGACGCAGAGAAAAGCAAAGGCAATCCTGGACGAGCTTCTCTCTGCGTCCTCTGCGGCCCTCTGCGTTCTCTGCGTTGAACGCTTCTCACCTGCCCCTCCGCCATTGGCGTGACCGATTGCAACGTCTAGCATCGGCCGCCCCCGCGTCTGTCGCCATCGAGACCCATCCATGCGCTTGAAACTGATTGCCGGCCTTTCGGCCCTGCTGTTCGGCGCTGCCGCGCCGGCGGCCGATTCGCTGATTCCCTACGAGAAATTCCAGCTCGACAACGGCCTGACCGTGATCGTGCACCAGGACACCAAGGCGCCGGTGATCGCGGTGTCGATGTGGTACCACGTGGGCTCCAAGGACGAGAAACCCGGGCACACGGGTTTCGCGCATCTGTTCGAACATCTGATGTTCCAGAAGACCGAGAACCACGACGGCGAGTATTTCGAGCCCTTCGAGAAGGTCGGCGCCACCGACATGAACGGCACCACCTGGCTGGATCGCACCAACTATTTCCAGACGGTGCCGAAGACGGCGCTGGACATGGCCCTGTGGATGGAATCCGATCGCATGGGCCATCTGCTCGGGGCCATTGATCAGGCGGCGCTGGACGAGCAGCGCGGCGTGGTCAAGAACGAAAAGCGCCAGGGCGAGAACCAGCCCTACGGCCGCGTCATGGAGGCTCTGCAGAAGGCCAGCTTCCCGGAAGGTCATCCCTACCGCTGGGAAACGATCGGCTCGATGGAGGATCTGTCGGCGGCCTCGCTGGACGACGTCAAGGCGTGGTTCAACACCTATTACGGTGCCGCCAACGCCACGCTGGTGTTGGCCGGTGACATCGATGTGGCCACCGCCAGGGCCAAGGTACAACAGTATTTCGGCGATATTCCGGCCGGCCCGCCGCTGACCCGCCTGGAATCCTGGGTGGCCGCGCGCACCAGCAGTACCCGCGAGGTGATGTACGACCGCGTTGCTCAGGCGCGACTGAACAAGGTCTGGAATTACGCCGAGCGCGGCACGCCGGACGCCGACTACATGGAGATGGCAGCGCGCATCCTCGGTGGCGGCAAAACCTCCAGGCTCTACGAGCGTCTGGTCTATCGCGATCAGATCGCCGACCGTACAGGCGCCTATCCGCAGGTGCTGGAATTGGCGAGCATGTTTTTCATTGAGGCCGACGTCAAGGCCGGCGTGGCGATCGCCACAGTCGAGCAGGCGATCAACGAGGAAGTGGCGCGATTCCTGGCCGATGGCCCCACGGCAGAAGAGCTCCAGCGCGCCAAGATCGAGATCAAGAGCGAGGTGGTGCGCGGTCTGGAGAAGGTCGGTGGCTTTTCCGGCAAGGCCGGGGTGCTGGCCGAATGCCAGGTGTACGACGGCGATCCCGCCTGCTATCAGCAATCGCTGGACCGCCTGGACGCCGCCACGGTAGCCCAGGTTCGCGATGCTGCCCGGCGCTGGTTGACACAAGGCGACCACACCCTGGAAGTGCGTCCCTTCGGCAACTACAAGGTGGCCGACGCCGGCGCTGTCGATCGCAGTCAGGGCGTGCCCACGGTGGCCGATTTCCCCGAAGTGGACTTTCCCGTGCTGCAGCGCGCGCGCTTGAAGAACGGCATCGAAGTCGTGCTGGCTGCGCGTTCCAGCATTCCGATCATCAACGTCGAACTGCTGTTCGGGGCCGGATCCTCGGGCGATCGCGGTCGCCCGCTGGGCACGGCTGAATTCACCTACGGCATGCTCGACGAGGGTGCCGAAGGAAAGAATCCGCTGCAGATTGCCGCCGCCGCTGACAGCCTGGGCGCCCAGCTCTACACCGGTGCCGGACTGGATGATGGTTACGCCGGCGTGTCGGCGCTGAGCGAACAACTGGACCCCTCGCTGGCATTGCTGGCCAGCATCGTGCGCAAGGCCGATTTCAAGCCGGAGGACATCGAGCGCGTGCGCAAGCAATGGCTGGCCGGCATCGCCCAGGAAAAGAGCCAGCCCTTCGGACTGGGTTTGCGCATCCTGCCGCCGCTGCTGTTCGGCGCCGATCACCCCTACGGCGTACCCTTCTCCGGCAACGGCACGGAGGCCAGCATTGCAGCGGTCACCCGCGACGATCTGATCGCCTATCGCAGCGATTTCCTGCGCCCCGACAACGTGCGCATTCTGGTCGCGGGCGACACCACGCTGGCGGCAATCGTACCGGCACTGGAGAAGCACTTCGGCGATTGGAAGGCGCCCGCGAGCCCCCGGCCCGTGGTCGAAATCCCTGTGGTTGCGGCGCAGAGCAAACCGCGCGTGTTTCTGATCAATCGCGCCGAAGCGCAGCAGACCCTGATTCTGGCGGGTCTGCTCGGGCCCGATGGCCGAGTGGAGAACAACACCGCGATCGGCACCATGAACGACATCCTCGGCGGTACCTTCACCTCACGGCTGAACATGAATCTGCGCGAGGACAAGCACTGGAGTTATGGTGTCGGCGTGGCCATGCCAAGTGCGCGCGGACAGCGCCCGTGGATCACCTACGCGCCGGTGCAGACCGACAAGACTGCCGAGTCGGTAACCGAGATCCGCAAGGAACTCAGCGCGTATCTGAGCGACCAGCCTGCGACCGAAGAGGAACTCGACAAGCTCAAGGCCGGAGATGTGCGCTCCTTGCCGGGCGCCTACGAGACCATTGGCGATGTTCAGGGCGCGGTCCGCAGCATCCTCCAGTTTGATCGGCCCGACGATTGGGTAGCCACCGCCAAGCAGCGCATCGAAGCGCAGACGCTGGCCGACATCCATGCCGCCGCCAGGCAGGTGATTCACCCGGACCGTCTGACCTGGGTCATCGTCGGTGACCTCAGCCAGATCGAGGCCGGCGTGCGCGAGCTGAACCTGGGTGAGGTGCAGGTGGTCGACGAGAACGGTCAGCCGGTGCGGTAGAAGGCGGTTCGGTCGCTGCCCCGGCCCGCTGGTCGCGACGCAAGGTCGCTCCTACCGCAGAGTGGCTGCTGGCAGGAGCGCCTTCACGGCGCGACCGGCGACGCCGCAGGGCACGCTACGACCACTGCGCTGTCTGGGCAGCGAGACGACCAGTCACGCCACCACTGTGCCAGGCACGAATTCGTCGGCATGTTTTCCGCGAGTCAACAATTCTCAAGCAGCTAGCCCGCATTTCTCACGCAGGTTTGAGAAATGCGGGCTAGCCAGCGCCGATCAGGCCGCGCCGGTGGCTGCGGCCACCAAGGCCGCGTTGAAGCGTTCGACGGCCTGCTCGCAGAGACCGCGATGGTGGCCTTCGGCGAAATCGACCGATCCGCGGCCGGGTAAGCGCAATCGGGCGTGGAAATAAGGCGCACCTTCGTCGTCACTGCCTTCCACCAGTTCGGCAGGCCCAAGTTCCGCGGCGCGATAGCGACAATGCTCGGCACGAAAGACCCGGCCCAGTGCCACCGACACCTGGCCATCGTCGCCGATATCGATGCGCACCCGGGGCTGGTTGACGGCATGCGCGGCAAAGCCGAGCCCGAACAGCCAGAAGGCAGCGAGCACCAGCAGCATTCCGCCGCTGCTCCAACCGGGTGGGCTCCCGTCGCGGATGGCCAGCCAGCTGAACATCGCCACCATCGCCAGGAAGACCAGCGCGAAGATTCGTGGCCACAGCGCCATCTCGTTGCGGAAACGCATCGTACCGGGGCCAGGCATGACCCGATGTGCACCCGGCAGCGCCGAGGCCGGTGGCTTTTGCGAGGACGGAGCCTTGGTGTTCATCCGGGGCCGATTATCCGCTGGCTTCGTTACTTTATCGCGACCGACCCTGCCGTCAGTCATGAATGCGCTGGTGACGATCGTCACTAATGCGCCGATACGATTTAGGGGAGCCTTGATCACAGAGTGGCGAGTCGCCGATCGCAAACCCGCGACGCCCAGCTGTGCGAGCATGTAGGCAATCAAAGGTCACCGAACACATTCATGAGTCAGACTGATCTGCTGGGACAATTGCAAATCGACCGCAGCGCGCGCGACGAGGCGCCGCCGCGCCGCGGCGGTGTGCCGTGGTGGGTGCTGGTGCTGGTGATCGCTGTCGGTGCCGGTGCCTGGTGGTTCCTCGGTCGCGCGCCTGCGGCGGTCAGCGTCAAGACGGCGCTGGTTCAACCGGCCAACGCCGCGCCGGTGTCGAGCTCCGTACTGGATGCTTCCGGCTATGTGGTCGCGCGGCGTCAGGCCACGGTGTCTTCGAAGGTCACCGGCAAGGTGGCAACGGTTCTGATCGAGGAAGGCATGCGAGTCGAGGAGGGCCAGATCCTGGCGACGCTGGACGACACCCAGCAGAGCGCGCAGCTGGCACTGTCGCAGGCTCAGCTGGCCAGTGCACGCTCACAGCTGACCGAAATCGAGGCCAATCTGCGTCAGGCCCAGGCCGACTACCAGCGCCAGCAGGAGATCTATGCGCGCAAGCTGGGCACCGCGGCGCAGCTTGATGCCGCCCGCGCCGCCGCCGAAAGCTTGAGCGCACGCCTGGCCAGCCAGCGCCGGCAGATCAAGGTGGCCGAGGAATCGCTGGCCTTGTCGCAGGTGTCGATGGACGACACCGTGGTGCGCGCGCCCTTTGCCGGCGTGATCATCGCCAAGGCCGCGCAGCCAGGCGAGATGATCTCGCCGGTCAGTGCCGGCGGCGGCTTCACCCGTACCGGCATCGGCACTGTGGTCGACATGGATTCGCTGGAGGTCGAAGTCGATGTCAACGAGGCCTTCATCGGTCGGGTGCAGGACGGCATGCCGATCGAGGCCACGCTGAACGCCTATCCGGACTGGAAAATTCCCGGTGACGTGATTGCCGTGATTCCGGCGGCCGATCGCACCAAGGCCACGGTGCGCGTGCGTGTCAGTCTGGGCGTGAAGGATCCGCGGATCGTTCCCGAGATGGGCGTGCGCGTACGTTTCCTGGAGTCACGCGCCAGTGTCGATGAACCGAAGAAGCCGCAGCTCACCGGCGTACTGGTGCCCAGATCGGCGGTCATCGAAACCGCGGGCAAGGCCCAGGTCTTTGTGGTCGAGAACCAACGCGCCAGTCTGCGCGAGGTCAGTGCTGGCGCCGTCATTGCCGATTTTCGCAACATCACTGCCGGCCTGGTGGCTGGCCAGACCGTGATCGTCGATCCGCCGGCGGATCTTGCCGATGGCGCCGCGGTTACCCAGGAGTCCAAGCCATGACCGAAGCTCTCATCCAGATCAAGAACGTCGTCAAGTACTACACCCGCGGCAAGCAGAAGGTCGAAGTGCTGCACGGCATTACGCTCGATATTCCCAAGGGCGATTTCGTGGCCCTGATGGGTCCGTCGGGTTCCGGCAAGACCACGTTGCTGAATCTGATCGGCGGCCTCGACCAGCCCACCAATGGCGAGATTCTGGTCGATGGCAAGCGCATCGATCGCCTGAGCAGTGGCGAGCTGTCACGCTGGCGTGCCAGCAACGTAGGCTTCGTGTTCCAGTTCTACAATCTGCTGCCGGTGCTGACGGCCGAGCGCAATGTCGAGCTGCCCTTGCTGCTGACCAGGATGGGCGGCGCCGAGCGCCTCAAGCGGGCCCAGGTGGCGCTGGAAATCGTCGGCCTCAAGGACCGCGCCCGGCACAAGCCGCGCGAACTCTCCGGCGGCCAGGAGCAGCGTGTGGCCATCGCCCGGGCGCTGGTCTCCGATCCCACCCTGCTGGTCTGCGACGAGCCGACCGGCGATCTGGACCGCACCACCGCCGATGAGATCCTGACCCTGCTGCAGCGGCTCAATCGCGAATACGGCAAGACCATCGTCATGGTCACGCATGATCCCAAGGCCGCCGAGTACGCCAACCGCACCGTGCACCTGGACAAGGGCACGCTGGTGACTGAAGCGGCTCACTGAGGCCCGCCATGAAATATCTCAATCTGATATTCGCCAGCCTGTTTCGCAAGAAGACCCGTACGGTATTGACCATGCTGTCGATCTTCAGCGCATTTCTGCTGTTCGGCCTGCTCACCGCCGTCAGCGTACTCTTCAACAGCAGCGGCAGCGGCGCAGCCGGCAACAACCGTCTGGTCACCCAGGCACGCACCTCGTTCACGGTGTCCTTGCCCATGAGCATGCTGCCCGAGATCGAGGCCATTCCCGGGGTCAAGGCGGTCAGCTGGCGGCAATGGTTCGGTGCCATCTACCAGGACCCCAAGAATCAGGTGTTTGGCTTTGCCGTTCCTCCGGCGCGTTGGATGGCCATGTTTCCGGAGTGGGTGATGCCTGAGGAACAGAAGCAGGCCTTCATCAACACCCGCGACAGCATCGTGGTGGGACGTGGCCTTGCAGATCGCTTCGGCTTCAAGATCGGCGATCGCGTGCCCATTCAATCGAACATCTTTCCGCAGAAGGATGGCAGCAAGACCTGGCAGTTCCAGATCGTTGGCATTTTCGACGGCGCCGATGAAAGCTACCAGCGTCAGACCAACTCGCAGATCTACGTCAACTTCGACTATTTCGACGAAGCTAACCAGTTCGGACAGGGCAGAGCCGGCATCTTCAACGTGCAGGTGACCGACGCCAGTGTGATCGAATCGGTGGCATCCGCCATCGACGCGCGTTTCCTGAATTCGGCCAACGAGACCAAGACCCAGACCGAAAGCGAGTTTCAACTGGGCTTTGCTCGCCAGATTGGCGATATCGGGCTCATCGTCAGCTCCATCCTCAGTGCCGTGATGTTCACCATCCTGCTGCTGACGGCCAATACCATGGCGCAATCGGTGCGCGAGCGCATTCCTGAACTGGCGGTGCTGAAGACGCTCGGATTCGGAGACAGCACCGTGCTGATGCTGGTGTTGGGCGAAGCGCTGTTGCTGGTGTGTTTGGGCGGTTTTGCCGGAATGGGACTCGCTGCGCTGCTGGGACCGGGCTTGACCGCCGGCATTGGCTTTCCGCCGTTGCCGATCGGCTGGCAGGTGTGGGGCAAGGCCCTGGCCACCATGGTGATCATGGCGGTTCTGGTCGGACTGTTGCCGGCGCTGCGGGCGCAACGGCTTTCCATCGTAGACGCACTGGCCGGACGCTGAGGAACCCACCATGATCAAGCAAATCTGGTCCATTACGCTGATGAATCTGCGCAACCTGCCGGAGCGTCTGGGAGCCAGCCTGGTGATCGTCGTTGGACTGGCCGGGGTTGTCGGTGTGCTGACTGCCCTGCTGGCGATGAGTGAGGGCCTGGGTTCCACCTTGTCCGCCACTGGCAGCGACGACCGCGCCATCGTGCTGCGCGGAGGTTCCGACGCCGAACTCAACAGCGGGCTGGATCGCGACTCCGCCACGTTGATCACCGAAAAGCCCGGAGTGCGCAAGGGCATGGATGGCAAGCCCCTGGCGTCACGCGAGCTGGTGCTGATCGCAGAGCTGCCGTTGAAGCGCTCGGGAAGTTCCGGCAACGTGACCTTGCGCGGCGTTGAACCGGCTGCTTTCGAACTGCGCTCGGATCTCAAGATCGTGGCCGGGCGCAAATTCCAGCCCGGACTCAATGAAATGATGGTCGGAAAGGGCGTGAGTGGGCAGTTCGAGGGTGCTGATCTGGGTGAGACGGTCCGCATCCGCGGTGCTGATTGGACCATCGTCGGCGTGTTCGAGTCCGGCAACGCCCATGACAGCGAACTCTGGATCGACGCCAATACCGCGCAGAGCGCCTTTGGCCGACAAGGTTACTCCATGGTCCTGGTGGGGCTGGAGAATGCCGCCGCCCTGAGCACCTTCCAGCAGGCGCTGAAAGACGACCCGCGCCTGAATGTAGATGCGGAGTCCCAGCTGGGCTACTACGCACGCCAGACCAGCGGTTCGACCGCCATGATCAAGGTGCTGACCACCATCGTCTCGGTGGTGATGGCCTTCGGGGCGATCTTCGCCGCGCTCAACACCATGTACGCCTCGGTCTCAACGCGCACCACCGAAATTGCCACACTGCGGGCCATCGGTTTCGGTCCCACGCCGGTCGTGGTTTCGGTACTGATCGAGAGCATGATTCTGGCCCTCATCGGTGGTCTGATCGGCGGGCTGGGCGCCTACCTGATCTTCAACAACTATGCCGTCACCACGCTGGGCGCCGGCTTCACCCAGGTGGTGTTCAATTTCAAGGTGACTCCGGCCCTGCTTCAGACCGGCATGCTGCTAGCCCTCGCGATCGGTTTCATCGGAGGCCTGCTGCCGGCACTGCGGACGGCGCGCATGCCGGTGACGACGGCCCTGCGCGAAGCTTGAGAAAGGGGCAGGGGAAATGCGAGAGGCTTTCGTCACCCAGCCCCAGCCCGGGTAAGCCGAAGGCGCACAAAGGGCTTTGGGGATCTGGTGCCAGGGGCCTACCTGAATGGCGTCATTGCGAGGAACGCAGTGACATAGCAATCCAGGAAATTGCGACCATGCACCTGGATTGCTTCGCTACGCACTCCATGAACCCATATCGCAAATTGTTGATTTGATTTGTTCATTTGGAGCACCCTTGCGGCGCGACCGCTGCCTCGGGCGTGCGGCTGGCCGGTCGCGACGCAGGGTCGCTCCTACAGGCGGTTTTGTGGTTCATGGCTCGTGGGCAGTGTCGGGCCGACACAGATGGCTCGCAATGACGCCGGGTTCGGACCTACAAGAGCCCAAAGCCCGTAGCCTTTCCCGTGCCCCGTGCCCCGTGCCCCGTGCCCCGTGCCCCGTGCGCTTACGCCGCCGGCACGAACTTCAGCGACACCCCGTTCATGCAATAGCGCAGCCCGGTGGGCCTGGGGCCGTCGGGGAAGACGTGGCCCAGATGCCCGCCGCAGCGGCGGCAATGGACCTCGGTGCGGGTCATGAAGAAGCCGCGATCCTCGCGCGTGCCGATGGCGTCGGGCAGGTGGTCGTAGAAGCTCGGCCAGCCGGTGCCGGATTCATATTTGGTGCTGGCATCGAACAGCGGCAGATCACAGCCGGCGCAGTGAAACACACCGGGGCGCTTCTCGTGATTGAGCTCGCTGCTGCCGGCGCGCTCGGTGGCTTCCTGGCGCAGCACGGCAAAAGCCTGCGGCGACAGGCGCTCGCGCCACTCCGCTTCGCTCAACTGAAATTCGAAAGCCTCGGCATCCCGTGCCGGGGCGCTCTTGCTCCACAAAGCCATGGTCATTCCTCCAGCGCCCAGGCTCAAGGCCGAGGCCAACAAGGTACGTCGTTTCATGTCCGTCCAGTCCCGATCTGCTCGGCCCGGCGCATTGAAGCGCGATCGCCGTCATGTGGATGTAGACCGGGAGCGTGGCGAGGGGCTTTCAAAAGCTGAGGGCGCGAGGGCACGAGGGCGCGAGGGCACGCCAGAGCCAAAGCCGGCAGGCGAGAACTGTGGGAGCGGACTTCGTCCGCGACGGCTTCTGGCTCGGATGGAAGTCCTGATCGCGGGCAGAGCCCGCTCCCACAGTATCGCCGCACGCTCACCCGCCCATCGCCCCGAGCAGCGCGTCTTCCAGCTCCGAGGCGCTCATGACCATGCCTTCGTCATCATCGTCGTTGGTGGGGAACACCAGTACCAGGGTGCCGTCCTTGTCCATGCCCGGGGTCCAGCGACTGAGCCAGGCGTCGAGATCTATTGCCTGCGGCTTGCAATCGGCCAGATCGTTCACCGCCCAGGCGGCAGCAAAATCCGGATGCGGCCACACCGGAAAGCAGTCGTCACCCTCGGCATCGACCACCGCCCAACCATTGCTGCTGCGCAGACCCCAGACCTGCTGGTGTTCGCAGATGCGGTTGACGAACTCGTCGAAGCGGGCACTGGCCGGCAAGCGGCTGATGCGCTGGAACTGCGCGGGATCAAGTGGATAGCTCATGGCGGCATCGTCAGCAAGAAGGTTCCGCCCGATGATGCGGCCTCTGGCGGATGGCGGCTAGCGGTGTGGTGATAGTTCGACCGCAGCCCCTGTGGGAGCGGGCTCTGCCCGCGACAGCTCTGCAATGCCATACCGCTGATCGCGGCTGAAGCCGCTCCCACAGACGCCGGCTCTTGTGGGTCCAGACTTGTCTGGACGCTCTCGGCGCCGTGCTGAAGAAGCGTCCAGACAAGTCTGGACCTAGAAAAGCCGGCAGCCCGTAGCCTTCCCCGAGTCCCGAGTCCCGAGTCCCGAGTCCCGTGCCCCGTGCCCCGCCAATCCACGCTAACCTTTTCCGCCCTGGCCCGTCCAAGCCTGCATGTTTGCCTGGCTACGATCGCGTCCCCGCTTGCTGGTGGACGATTTTCACGCGCTGCTCGCCGAGAAATCGGCGCGCTGGTACGGCGCCTGCCTGCGCATCACCGGCGACGCCGGTCTGGCCGAGGATGCGGTGCAGGATGCACTGCTGAAGGCCTGGGACAAGCGCGCGGAGTTTCGCGGCGAGGCTGATCTCGATACCTGGATCCATCGCATCGCCATCAACGCGGCCATCGATCTCAGCCGGAAGCGTCGCGGTGATGTGCTGGAAGCGACGGCAGACGCCGTCGACCCCGACGAGTCCGGTCCGGCCGAGGCACACGCGGTCGGCGAACTCAGCGAAGGACTGGAGCGCGCCATGCGCGGGTTGACCGATCTGGAGCGTCAGTGCTTCGTGCTCAAGCACCTGGAGCAATGGCGGCTGATCGAGATTGCCGAGCAGCTTCAGACCAGTCAGGACAGTATCAAACAGGCTCTGTTTCGGGCGCTGCGCAAGCTGCGCGTGACCCTGGAGCCGTGGCGGAGCGAAGCATGATCAACGACGAACAGCTGCTGCTGTACCACTACGACGACGGCCTCAGTGCGCCCGAGCGCGCCCACATTCGCGCGCGCCTGCGCACCGATGCCGATCTCGCTGCGCGCTATCAGCGACTTCGCGATCAGCTCTCGCAGTTGCCGGCGCCCACAGCGGCAGTGCCCGACGCTGCGGCGCTGGCCCGCTGGCGCGCCAGTCTGACCCGGGCCGACCAGGCCGCCGCTGAGCCGCCGTCACGCCCGTGGTGGCCGATGGCGCTGGCTGGCGCCGCCTTGATGCTGCTGGGCGTGGCGGTTGGCACCCGCCTGGCCGAGTCGGATCGCATGCCGTCTGCTGCGCCGCAGCTGGCCGCGGCAACGGCAGCCGAGGATGGCGATGCGCTCACGCGCGGGCTCAGCAGCCACTTCGGCGACGCCCGTCTGCTGCTGGCGGATCTGCCGGACGAGGATCCGGCCCAGCGTCAGGCGCTGATCGCCAACATCATCGAGCAGAACCGCCTGTATCAGCAGGCAGCGCAGGCCCAGGGCGACGAGCGCCTGGCGCGGGTGCTGCGGTCTCTCGAGCCGGTGCTGCTGGGGCTGGCCAGCGAAGCCGGCGGCAGCGAGGACGCACGCTCGGCCCGTGCCCAGCTGGATTTCGAATTCGCAGTCATGCAAACCAAATTGTCGCGATCTCCGTCAAAGACCGTGCAATCCCTGTGATGGAGCAGAATATGAAACGTACGATGCTGTGTTTGATGTTGATGGCCGCCGGGTCGGTTCATGCGCAATCCGAGTTGGCACAAGCTGATGCCGCCCGCGCTCAGGCGGCCGCCCGCGCCGAAGCCGCGGCACTGGCCAGTGAGGGCGCCGAGCGCGCCCGCGATCAGGCTCAGGCGATGGAGGCTCGCGCCGCCATGGAAGCCGATCGTGCCCGTGCCCGGGCCCGTCGCCACGCTGCGCCCACCGAGCAGGAGCAGCTCGCGATCGCCGCGCTCGAAGGCCTGATGGCGGCGCCACCGGAACGCTCGCTGCCGCTGGTCAAGCGCGTGCTGGGTGGCTCGCAGACTGAGCTGGTGAAGATGCGCGCGCTGTTCGTGCTCA
The DNA here is from genome assembly GCA_024234055.1 of Rhodanobacteraceae bacterium. Classification (NCBI taxonomy): domain Bacteria; kingdom Pseudomonadati; phylum Pseudomonadota; class Gammaproteobacteria; order Lysobacterales; family Rhodanobacteraceae; species Rhodanobacteraceae bacterium. The sequence continues at coordinate 117,835 of JACKOW010000010.1, read as the reverse complement.
GCCAGATCGAGACCGAGGAAGCCCAGCAACTGTTGCTGCAGCAGGCTCGTGGCGATGGCGGCGAATTGCGGCTGGAGGCGATCCGCATGATCGGCATCGGCGGCAACACCGAGGCACTGTCGGCACTGCGGGATCTGTACCGTACGGGCGATGCCAACGTACGTCGGGAAGTGCTCAATGCCTATCTGATTGCCGATCGCAAACAGGAAGTGCTGCAGCTGGCGCGCGAGGCCCGTGACGAAAAGGAGGCGCGGGCGGCGATCCAGGCACTCGGGGCCATGGGCGCACTGGCCGAATTGCGCAGCCTCGGCGATCTCGGCAAGCACGGCGGCGCGCTGGTGCAGGCCTATGCCATCGCCGGCGATCTGGAATCGCTGGACAAGCTGGCGCGCACCGCCACCGACGAGCAGACCCGGATCGAAGCCGTGCGCAGCATGGGCATCGTCAGCAGCCCGGAGGCGGGCGCCACGCTACGCCAGATCTATCAAGGCGACGGGTCGCCGAAGGTGCGTCAGGCGGCACTGGACGGGCTGATGATGCGCGGCGACGAGGCCGCCCTGCTGGAGATCTACCGCGCCAGCAGCAATGCCGAAGAAAAGACCCGGATCCTGCGTCAGCTGACCATGCTCGGCGGTGACGCCGCGATGGAAGCCATCGACGCCGCACTGCAGGGGAAGACGCCATGAGCGAAGTATCTGCCTTTCATGCCCTGCTCGATCGACTCCTTGGTGGCTTGCGTTGGTTCTGGGTGCTGCTCGGCCTGCTCAATGTCAGTGGTGTGCTGGCCAGCACCTTGCAGCCGCCGCAGAACGGTTGGGCCAGCTGGCGGGTGGCGGCAGTCGCCGACGCGCCTGACTGGTGTTGTCCGCAGAGCGCCGATCAACCGCGGCCGCTGCAATCCTGCGATCTGGATTCCAGACATCAGGGCTTCAGCGCCAGCCACCAGGACCGCGGTGTGGCGCAGATGCAGATCTACGCCCATTTCAAGGCTGGGGAACTGGATCGGATCCGCGCCTACGGCAGCAGCTGTCCGGTCCGGGCGAAGTCGCCGATCGCCGATCTGGGCGAGATCGACGCGGCCACCAGTGCTGCCTGGCTGGACGCGCAGATCGCACCACGGCGCCCGCTCAGTGGCGAGGTGATGGCGGCGCTGGCCGTGCATGCGGGCGATGAGGTCGATGCCCGATTGAACCGGATCGCCGGTGCCGATCCGGCGCGGGAGTCGCGCAAGGACGCGTTGTTCTGGCTGGGCCAGGTCCGCGGCGAGCCCGGCGCACGTCTGATCGAGCCCTTCCTGAGCCGTGATCCGGATGCGGGCATACGCGAACATGCGGCCTTTGCCCTCTCCCAGAGCCGATCGCCGCGACGGGGCGATCTGTTGATTGCCCAGGCCCAACAGGACAGCAGCACCCAGGTACGCTCCCAGGCCTGGTTCTGGCTGGCGCAGATCGGCGATCCGCGCAGCGAGTCGGCGATCACCGCGGCATTGAACACCGAGACCTCCTCGCAGGTGCGTCATCAGGCCGTGTTTGCGCTCTCGCAGTTGCCGCAGCCGCGGGCGGTCCAGGCATTGATCGGTCTGTTGGAGAACCGGGCCGTAGCGCTCGATGTACGCAAGCAGGCCTTGTTCTGGATGGGTCAGAGTGGCGATGAAGCAGCGATTCGCTATCTGGATCGGATGCTGGCGACGGTGAAGTAGGATTCGCACATCCTGCCGAGCAAGCTCGGCACTACCAGAGCCTCGCACACCGACGCTTTGGTAGAGCGGAGCTTGCTCCGCTGCTTCTGCCGGGCTTTGGCCGTGGCGCCTTCCGCCACGATGCAAAGCCGCACACCCTGCCGAGCAAGCTCGGCACTACCAGAGCCTCGCACACCGACGCTTTGGTAGAGCTGAGCTTGCTCCGCTGCTCTGGCCTCGTCTCAGTTACCCCCGTCGCCAGGCGTGGAAGCGCTCCACCCAGCGCAGTGCGGCTTGCGGGGCATGTGCGCGGGCCCAGTTGCCGGCGGCGTACTTGTTCGCCTCCATCATGGTCGGATAGCTGTGGATGGTGCCGAGGATCTTGCGCAGGCCCAGGCCATGGCGCATGGCGAGCACGTATTCGGCCAGTAGATCGCCGGCATGGGCGCCGACGATGGTGGCGCCGAGGATGGTGTCCTTGCCGGGCACGGTCAGTACCTTGACGTAGCCATGGTCGTGACTGTCGGCGATGGCCCGATCCAGATCATCGAGGCCGTAGTGGGTGACTTCATAGGCCACGCCCTGGGCTTTCGCGGTGGTCTCCGACAGGCCCACGTGCGCTACTTCCGGATCCGTGAAGGTAGCCCAGGGGATCACCCGGTAGTCGGCCTTGAAGGTCCAGAACGGGCCGAACAGCGCGTTGACCGCGGCATACCAGGCCTGATGCGCGGCCACGTGGGTGAATTGATAGGGCCCGGTGACATCGCCGCAGACATAGATGTTTGGCATGCTGGTGCGCATCAGTGGATCGGCTTCGACAGTGCCACGTGGCGACACCACGACGCCCAGCGCTTCCAGACCGAAACCCGCGACATTGGCGGTGCGTCCCAGCGCCAGCAGCAAGCGGTCGAATTCGATGGCGCGCTCGACCCCGTTCTCGTGGACGATCAGCCGGCCGCCCTCGCCATCCTTCTCTACCCGCAGCGCTTCTGCGCCCAGCGCCAGGGTGATGCCCTCGGCCTCGAAGGCCGCACGCACGGCAGCGCTGGCATCGGGGTCTTCCTTGGGCAAGAGGCGCGGATTGCGCTGGACGATGGTGACTGCGCTGCCGAGTCGGGAGAAGCATTGACCGAGTTCGCAGCCGATCGGGCCACCACCCAGAACCAGCAGACGCCTGGGTTGCACGCGGATATTCCAGACCGTGTCCGAGGTCAGATAGTCCACGGTGTCGAGGCCCGGCAGCTTCGGCACCGTCGGCCGCGCGCCGGTGGCGATGACAATGTTGCGCGCCGTCAGCCGCCGGCCGTCGACCTCAACCGTCCACGGGTCGAGCAGCCGCGCATCGCCCTGGATGCAATCAACGCCAAGGCCGCGGTAGCGCTCGACCGAATCGTGCGGCTCAACCTTCGCAATGACCTGTTGCACGCGTTCCATGGCCGTGGCGAAATCGAATTCGGCGTGCAGGGCATTGATGCCGTAATCCTGCGAGCGCCGCGCCTCGGCCAGCAGGCGCGCCGTCCGTATCAACGCCTTGCTCGGTACGCAGCCGGTGTTGAGACAGTCACCGCCCATCTTGTGGCGCTCGATCAGCGCCACCTTGGCCTTCACTGCAGCGCCGATGTAGGTGGTGACCAGCCCGGCCGAGCCAGCCCCGATCGCAATCAGGTTGTAGTCGTAGCGCTTGGGGCGGGTGTGACCCCGATAGACCCGACGCGCGCGCAGCAGATCCAGGATCTTCTTGGTGATCAGCGGCAGCAGCCCGAGCAGGATGAAGGCGCCGAGCAAGCCCGGACTGATCAGGCCCTTGAGCGACGTCAGCTGGCCGATCTCGGTGCCGGCATAGACGTACACCGCGGTCGCCGGCAGCATGCCCAGCTGACTCACCCAGAAAAAGGTGCGCGCCGGCAGTTTGGTCAGGCCCAGCGTCAGATTGACCAGGAAGAAGGGAAACACCGGCACCAGGCGCAGGGCAAACAGATAAAAGGCGCCTTCGCGTTCCAGACCGTCGTCGATGGCCTTCAATCGGCTACCGAACTTCGCCTGTACCGAATCGCGCAGCAGATAACGTGCCAGCAACATCGCCAGCGTGGCTCCGAGTGTGCTGGCAAAGGACACCAGCAGCGTGCCGAGGCCGAAACCGAAGAGCGCGCCGCCGGCGATGGTCAGCAGGGCGGCCGCCGGCAGGGACAAGGCAGTGACGGCGACGTAGACCAGGAAGAAGATGCCGGCGCTCAGCAGCGGATGCGCGCCGATCTGGGTCAGCAGGCCCTCACGATGTGCCCTCAGCGCCTCCAGCGAGAAGAAGCGCCCCAGATCCAGCGCGAAGAAAGCCACCAGCGCGATGGCGACCAGGGCCAGCAACAGCCAGCGACGTTGCGATGCAGACATGTTCATTCCCGGAATAGCGCCAGGTCGATCAGACCGGCGAGAGCCCGATCATCTCGCAAAGCGGCGGCGATGGGCGCGCGCAATCCGGTTCCTCGAACACCGATCAGGGCATTGGACGCGAAGGACGCAAAGGAAAACGGGCTGAGGTGGGTCCAGACAAATCTGGACCCACCACAGCGTAGCGCGGCTCCGAGATCATCTCAACGCGGCCTCACGACAGCGGCCGAATCCTCGCTTCCATGCGCTCGCCGACGCAGCGCGCCAGAATTTCGTAGCCATTGCCCTGATCCGACGCCTTGCTCATGACGGTCTGCAGTTCGGCGTGATCGGCGGCCTTGCTCTGACAGGAAAAAGCCCCGGTCAATGCAACGCCTGCTCGCGCGTCAGCGGCAACGAGCTCGGTCTTGATGGGATCGAACCAGAGCTCCTCGGTTTCCAGCAGCACGCCATCGTCGGCGACGACCACCATGCCCGCCAGGCGCACGCCCGCGTTGGACTGCCTGTCAGAGTCGTCATAGACCTCGTAATCGTCGGCTTGAAGGCTGAGCACCGTCTGGTCGTCCCGACCCTTGATCATGGCCAGTGCGCGATCGCCCTTGACGGTCATCGGGTTGCTGACGGTGTCGATCACCAGTTTATCGGTGGTGGCGACCGAAAAGGACCAGATCGGTTGCCCGGCCCTGGCGTCTGCCATGAGGCCGACGGCCAGCAGCGTGATCAGGGCTATCGGTCTCATTCTGCGCATCCTTTGGGGTGACTGATGGTTGGATAGTGTACCCAAGGCGCACCTTGTCTCGACCTGTGCCCCTGGAAGGTCTGATCGCGCCGGCGGCCGCGGCGGGGCTTGCCGGACGCCGCGCGCTTGCTCGGTTCGGGCTTGGTCACAACTGGCGTGCGCGCGGATCCGGCCTACGGCACAGCTGGGCCGGGATCACGTCTCCAGACAACTCTGGACCCACAAGAGCTCGAAACCCGTAGCCTTTCACGTGCCCCGTGCCCCGTGCCCCGTGCCCCGTGCCCCGTGCCCCGTGCCCCGTGCCCCGTGCCCCGTTTCAGGGCTCGAAGCCGCCGCGGGCGATGGTGTCGGCGCTGGCGGCTGGCACGCCCACGCTTTCGAGCTTGGCGCGGCGGGCATCGGCGCCCTTGTTGCGGCCGACCAGCACGCTCTCCCAGGACCCGTAGCCCGGGTTCGGCAGCACGATCCAGCGCGTGCCGAGCCAGCTGGGTGATCCTCGACGGCGCTGTCGCGCTTCTCGCGGGTGGCTTCGTCGAGATCGATGAAATCGTAGAGGTTGTCGCCGGCCATCATGACGATGCGATGGGTACGGGCGATTTCGGCGCGGCGGGGCCTTTTTCCTTCCAGCCGCGGGTTGCGTCGCGAAACAGGAAGTTGTGGCTGTCGGCCGTATCCGGGAATCCGAACTGGGCCAGATTGCGGCGGGTGGCTTCGATTTCCGGTTGCAGGCCAGGTTCGGCCGGCGCCGCGGCGCGATTGGACACGTAGTAGATCTTGACCCCGCGCGAGGCGGCGTACTTGAGGAAATCGAGCGCGCCCGGCAGCGGCGTGGCATTGGCGCGCAGCACGTACTGGTTCCAGTCGGCATTGGAGAACTCGCGACCGTTACGCAGGCGTTCGACCATGTAGTCGGAGGTATCCAGCACGGTCTCGTCGACATCGACGATGATCGCCGGCGGCAGTTTGGCAAAGTCGCCGGTCTGCTCGACGGCGGCGGTCCAGGTCGGGTCGGCCAGGGCCTGGTCGAGCGCGCGGCGGGCGCTGCCATAGGCCTGCAGGTACAGCGCCTCGGCCTCCGCCGAGGTCCGTGACCAGGCGATGGCCTGCAGCAGGTCGAGCTGATAGTTGTCGACCGGCGCAGCCGCGACTGCGGCCGGGGCTTGTTGCGCTTGCGCGGCTGCCGGCGCAGCCAGCTCACGGGTGCCGGCACAAGCCGCCAGCAGCAACAGACTCGAAGCCAACATCAGGGGACGCAAACGACGCATCGGGGAAACTCCGCCATCACAAGGGCGCCAAGGCTAGCGTGTTTTCAGACGGCACGCAGAGGACGAGGGGACACGAGGGCGAGAGGCACGACGGCAATCCAGCACGCAAAAGGCAATGACAGCACCTGCCTATTCGTGCCCTCTCGCCCTCGCGCCCTCACAAAGGAAACCGCACCCTGAACCTGGCGCCGCCGTCGCTCATGTTGTCGACGCGGATATGGCCGCCGTGTTCTTCAACGATCTTCTTGACGATGGCCAGCCCCAGGCCCGTGCCCTTGGGTTTGGTGGTGGTGTAGGGCTCGAACAAGCGATCGCGCAGGGTCTCCGGGATGCCGGGGCCGTGGTCACGCACGTCCAGTTCGAGGAAGTTGCGGCTGCCGTCCTGAGTGCTGTGCAGGGCCAGATCGACCTGCGCGCGGCGATCGGGCTGGGCCTCCTCGGCATTGCGCAGCAGATTGTGCAACAGTTGGCGGACGCGGCCGATATCGGCGCGCACCGGCGGCTCGTCCTCGGGGATGCGCAGATGGATGTCCACCCGCGAGGTGTCTCCGCTGTACAGATCGACCACTTCGCGGATGACCTTGGACAGGCGGACCGGCTTGAGTTCCAGCCGCGGCGGTCGGGCGTAGTCGCTGAAGGCATTGACCATGGCCTTCAGCGCCTCGACCTGGGCGACGATGGTATGGGTGGAGCGGTCGAGTATCTCGCGGTCGGCTTCGGGCAGCCGCTCCAGAAATTTGCGGCGCAGGCGTTCGGCCGCCAGCTGGATCGGCGTCAGCGGATTCTTGATCTCGTGCGCCAGCCGCCGCGCTACTTCCGACCAGGCGGAATCGCGGGTGGCGCGGGCGTATTCGCCCTCATCCTCGAACACCAGCACCAGACCACCGACCTCGCCATCACCCCCGGGCAGGCGCGCGCCTCGCAGCAGCAAGCGCTGCTCGATCTGGCCACGCTGGATGCGCACTTCCTCGCGCCAGTCGCCCGGCTCCCGCGCAAGCGCCTCGACCAGTCGCTGCACCAGCGGCAGTAGCGGAGGGTCGGCCTTGCCCAGGCGCTCGATCGGCAAGCCATTCCATGGGCTCAGATCCACACCCAGGATCTCCTGCGCCGACCCATTGGAGGTGCGCAAGCGGCCGGCGCCGTCGAGGCTGAGCACGCCCGAGGAAATTCGATCGAGCACGCCCTCGAAATAGCGTCGCCCGGCTTCGGCGTCGCCAGCGGCGCGCAGCAGCCGCTGATTGGCCTCATCGAGTTCACGCGCCATCTGGTTGAAGGCCCGCGCCAGGCCGCCGAGTTCGTCGTCGGTGATCTCTGGAACTTCGATGCGGTAGTCGCCCTGGGCCACGGCGCGGGTGGCCTCCACCAGCCTCCGCAGCGGATCGACCAGTCCACGCGCCAGCGCGAACGCCAGATACAGCGCAAACAGAATGGCCGCGACCAGCACCACGCTCAGCACCACGCTCAGCGTGTACTTGAGCGCACCGCGCAGAAAGGCCAGCTGTCGATAGTCGTAGTAGTGCTTCTCGATGGCCTGTGCCAGCGTGGCGATCTCGTTGTCGAGCACGAATCGGCCGAGCATGACCTGGTCGCGATCGGGCATGTCGACCAGCGCCAGTATCGTCAATGCCTCGCCGGAACGATCGATGCTCGACGCCGAGCCGCGCGTGCGCGCCGCGCGCCAGAGGGCGTCGTCGGGTGCGCTCGGCACCAGGAAGCGCGGATCGGCGCTTGCGCGCGCGCTGATGTTGCGCTGGGCGTCGTAGATCACCAGCTCCAGCGCATCCAGATCATCAAGGACATTGGCGAGGGCGACATCATCGCCATCCGCTTCGCCGGCGTCGATCCGGCGGCTCTGCACGCGCACCCGACGCAGCGCCTGTTGCTCGCTGAGATCGATGGCGCGCCGGGCCACGGTCAGGCTGTCGTCGAGGGCGGCAGTCACATCGACCTGAAACCAGCCATCAACGGCGCCGTGGACGAAGCGCAGCGAAAAGATGAACAACATGCCCAGCGGCGGCAGCACCAGCAGCGCCAGACGCTTGAGCAACCGCCAGCTCAGGCGCGCGCCGGGGGCCCGCGCCAGCACGTCACGGCGCAGGCGCCAGGCTTCCAGACCGAGCGCGCCGAGCAGCAGCGCCAGCGACAGACCCATGCCGACCAGCACCCAGGTCCATTCCGGGCCCATGCGCGGGCCGACTTCGGCATCGCGGCCCGACAGATAGACCGCCCCCAGGGCCAGTACCGACAAGGCCAGCAGCGGCAGAGCCCGCTTCCAGACATTCATCGTGCGGCTCCGGCGTTGGTGGCGAGCGCCTGCCAGCCACTGTCGAAACGCCAGTCGCTGTCGACCAGGGCCGGCAGTCGCAAGGGCGCCGGCAAGGCGGCCGGATCCAGGCGTATGCGCACGCGTCCGCCGCAATCGCCCTCGCAGGCGCGGGCCTCCGGCCAGCGCATTCGGGCGTTCTCCATCGCCGCCAGCAGCGAGTTGCGCAGGGCGAAGGTCTGCACCACCTCCTGGCCGATACCCAGCTGATAGCTGCGCAGCAATGGGGAATAGCGCAGCAGCAGATGCTGCTGCAGTTCGCGGCCGTCAGCGAGTTCCCAATCGACCTTGAAGCTCAGCACCAGACCGGCCTCGATGGCCTCGGTGGCGCGGGTGCCGAGCTTGATGCTCATCACCAGTTGCAGGGTAGGCACGGCATCGGCGACGGCGCTGACCCGGCGGATGGCTAGATCCTGCGCCGCCAGCAGTGCCGGCAGCATCAATCCGAACGCTGCAAGCAGGCGTAGTAGAAGCCGTCCTGATCGGCGCTGCCCGGCAGGCACTGAACCCCCGGGCCGGCGGCGACGAAGCCCGGCAAGGACAGCGGCAGCGCGCGCGCCGACGGCGTGCGCTGGCAGAAGGCCTCGATCTGGGCCTGATTCTCTGATTTCAGGATTGAGCACGTCGCGTAGGTTAGACGTCCGCCGGGTGTGAGCAAAGGCCAAAGCGCATCCAGCAGGCGCGATTGTTCCCGAGCCAGCGCCGCCACATCGCTGGCGCGGCGCAGAAACTTGATGTCCGGATGGCGACGGATCACGCCGGTTCCGGTGCAAGGCGCATCGATCAGGATGCGGTCGAAACGCTCGCCGTCCCACCAACCGCCCGTGTCGGCAGCGTCGGCCACGACCAGTCTGGCCGAGACCCGACAGCGCCGCAGCGTGTCCTCCAGACGTGGGCAACGCTGGGCGTCCTTCTCGATCACGGTCAGCACCAGATCGGGTACCTGTTCGGCCAGCGCGGCGGTCTTGCCGCCCGGCGCCGCACAGGCGTCGAGCACCCGCTGGCCGGGCTTCGCGTCCATCACCGCCACCACCTGCTGCGCCGCCGCATCCTGCACCGAGGCGCGGCCCTGGGCGAATCCGGGCAGGCGTTCGACCGCGACCGGCGTCGTCAGCAGCAGCGCCTGCGGCGGCGATACTGGCGCCGTGGCTTCGATGCCCAGTTCGGCCAGCTCGGCCTGGTAGTCCTCGCGACTGCCCTGGCGCGGATCCACCCGCAGCCACATCGGTGCCGCCCGATTGCCGCCGGCGCAGATGGCCTCAAGCTGCTCGGGCCAGTCCGCTTCAAATCGTTCGATCAGCCACGCCGGGTGGTCCAGGCGCGCCAGCAGGTTCTGCTGCAACTGGGCTTCGAGCGTATCTCGTTCGCGCAGGAAACGCCGCAGCACCGCGTTGGCGAATCCGGCGGCGCCGGCATCCAGCACCCTGGCCGCAGCGACAGTTTCGGCCACGGCTGCATGGACCGGCGTCGCCAGGAAGCGCAGCTCGGTCAAGGCGGCGCCGAGCAGCGCCGCGATCAGGGCTTTGGGTGGCCGTTGGCAGAGTTGCGTCATCAATGCGGCGTTGGAGACGCCATGGCGCAGGCTTTCGTAGCACAGCGCGCGGGCAAAGGCCGGATCGCGCTCGTGGCCGGCAGCCGGCTCGGCGAGATGGCGGGCCAGCGCCTGATCCAGGGAAACACCGCGGGCCACCGCGTGCAGCACGCGGGCCACCTGCACCCGGATGGGTTCAGCGCTTGAGTTCGGGGCGGGCATTGACGTAGTCGGTGGCGTCGATGACCCGACCGCCAGCGCGCTGCAAGCGCAGCAGGGCCAGCGCGCCTTCGCCACAGGCAATCACCAGCCGGCTGCGGCTGGCGTGCACCGGTTCTCCCGGCGTGCCGCTGGCCTCGACCGGCTCGGCCGCATGGATGCGCACCCGCTCACCGGCGATCACCGCCTCGGCCACCGGCCAGGGCGAGAAGGCGCGTATCTTGCGATCCAGCTCCGCTGCCGACTGCTGCCAATCCAGCAGCGCTTCGGACTTTTCCAGCTTGTGGGCATAACAGACGCCGTCTTCGGACTGCGGCCGCGGGCTCAGGGTCTCGCCGGCCAGCACCCGGCCCAGCCCTTCGCGCAGCAGCTCGGCGCCGAGCCCCGCCAGCCGATCATGCAGGCGCCCGCTGCTGTCATCGGCCGCAATCGGTGTGCGCCGCTGCAGCAGGACCGGTCCGGTATCGAGCCCGGCTTCCATCTGCATCAGATCGACCCCGGTTTCGGCATCGCCGGCCAGGATGGCGCGCTGGATCGGCGCCGCCCCGCGCCAGCGCGGGAGCAGGCTGGCATGCACATTCCAGCAACCCAGGCGCGGCAGCGCCAGCACGGCACGCGGCAGGATCAGGCCATAGGCCACCACGATCATCAGGTCCGGCGCATAGGCAGCCAGCTGCGACTGCACCTGCGCCTCCTTGAGCGTCAGCGGCTGTTCCACCGGCAAGCCGGCTTGCAGCGCGCGTTGCTTGACCGGGCTCGGCTGCAACTGGCGACCGCGCCCTGCCGGGCGATCGGGTTGGGTGTACACGGCCACGCAGTCGGCGCCACTGCCGAGTACCGCGTCCAGACACGGCACGGCGAAATCCGGCGTACCGGCAAAGACCACGCGCAGCGACATCAGGCGCTGGCGCTGGCGGCGGGAGCGCCCTGACGGTGGCGCTTTTCCATCTTGCGCTTGACCAGCTGCCGCTTCAGCGGCGACAGGTAGTCAACGAAGACCTTGCCGGCCAGATGATCCATCTCGTGCTGGATGCATACTGCCAACAAACCCGTGGCATCGATGCGGCGCAGTTCGCCGTGACGATCCAGAGCCTCGACCACGATGCGTTCGGCGCGAACCACATCGGCGAAGATGCCCGGTACCGACAGACAGCCTTCCTGGCAGGTCTCGGTGCCCTCGGATTCGACGATGCGCGGATTGATCAGCACCAGAGGTGTGTTCTTTTCTTCGCTGACGTCGATGACGATCAACTGCCGGTGAAAATTGATCTGGGTGGCCGCCAGGCCCACGCCTGGTGCCTCGTACATGGTTTCAAACATGTCGTCGATGAGGCGCTGGAGGGCGTCGTCGATGTGATCGATCGGCTTGGCGACGGTGCGCAGTCGCTCATCGGGATATTCGAGTATGGGTAATAGGGCCATGCCAGCGTATCTGGAGACAAGTCGTAGGGATTCAATAGCGTCCCATGCCCAGCGCTTCCGGGGAAGCCCCCGGAAGGCGTCTGCTCAGCCCCGGTCCAGCTCCGGGCTCAGCGGCGGCAAAGGCGAGAGCCGGTGGTGGGCTTGCAGCGCTCGCCAGGAAGCGATGAATCGCGGCGTCCGGGGCGTGCGTCCACCAGACAGAAGCGACTGGCGGTCAGCATGGTGCATTCGCCGTGGGTCTCACCCGTCACCAGGTCGCGAAACTCGAAGCGATGGCGCAAGCGCCCGCCGTCCGCCGCCGCATCGGCAGGGAATCTCCATTGTGACAGCGCCTGGGTGGCCGCTGCGACAAAGGGCTGCGCTCCGTCGGGTGCATTCGCGACCCGAATGTCGCGGACCGCACCATCAGCGGCCAGGCCGAACTCCAATTCCACCGCCAGCGGACCGTCGGCGAGCCGCTGATCCTGGGGGTAAACCGGGCGCACCGCATGCAGTGGCTGCACCGGATCCACTGGGGCGGAGCGATTCTCCGGTGTCATCGGCACAGTGGGTGGCTGCAGGCTTGCCACCATCGGGGAATGATCCAGGGACAGTGTCAGAGCCGGCGACGGCTCGATCGGCTCGGGCTTGATCGTGCTTGCCACCGCAGGGACCGAGGGCAGCGATTCAGCGGCATATTCGGCATCGCTGAGCGGCGGCAGCTGTACCTCCCAGGCAAGACGCGTGGTCGGTGACTCGCGCTGCAGCAAGGACGGCAGCAACAGAGAGGCCTGCGGCAGCACCAGATCGCGTGGACCCGAGCCCGGGCGAATCTGCACGCCGCCAGCCAGCGTCAGTACCAGCAGACTGGCCACCAGCGCTGGCAGCACCACCTTCTGCAAGGAGCCGCGATGATTCGGAGCGCGGCCGGCGATGCGTTGCACGCGCCAGAGCAATCCCCCGGCGACTGCACTCGGCGCCAGCAGCGGCGCATCGTGACGATATTCCTCCAGCGCCAGCAGGGCCCGGGTGTAATCGCCGCGACCACCTGCGAATGCGACCACCATGTCGTCGCAGCAGGCCTCGCGCAGCCGCCGCAATTCTTCACTGAGCCAGCGAACCGCGGGATGGAAGAACAACAGCACTTCCAGCGCAATCTGCAGCCAGTTGATCAAATAGTCGGCGCGGCGCAGATGGGCGATCTCATGCGCCAGGATCAGCCGAAGTTGCGGCCAGGGCATGCCCGTGGCCACCGTCAGCGGCAGCACGATCACGGGCGCGAAATGACCGATCACGAAGGGTGCCCGGGCCAGCGCCGAGGAGACCACGGCAATGGGCCGGTTGACGCCAAAGCGCTCAGCCAACTCGATCACCGGCTGTGCCAGATTCGGCAAGGCAACACCGGCCGTCACCAGACGCCGCAGCGCCAGCTGCGAGCGCACCAGTCCGGCCCCGATCACCGCCACGGCCAGCGCCCAGGCCAGCACCAACAGCGGCAGGATCTTCTCGATGCCATGCGCAAGGCTTGACGGCGCCGCAGCCGACACCGGTACGCTGCTGCTGACCGTACCCGTCTCCACCGGCAGCGCCGCATAGGCCCGGGCGATGGCCTGGGCGTCGGCGCTGTCCTTGAGACGGTCGAATTCCTGGATGAAGATCAGGCCCAGCGACAGCACCAGCACCAGCAGGCAGACCAGACCCCAGCCGTAGGCCAGTTGTGGCGCCTGATTGCGCAGCCGGCCCGCCGGCAAGGCGTAGGCCGCCGCCGCGAGGGCCCCCAGCCAGAGCGAATGAATCAGGGTCCAGCCGATGGCATTGATGGCAACCGACAGGGCGTCCATCACTCACGCTCGCTTTCGATGTTTTTCAACAGCTCCCGGATCTCGGCCAGTTCGCTGTCATTGGCGCGGGCATCGTTGCCCAGCGCCTGCAGCACCAGCCGTGTGGCCGAGCCATCGAACAGCTTGGAAATCAGGGCGCCGACAAAGGCCCGCTCGGTGGCTTCCCGCGAAACCGCCGCCGCAAAACGGTGGGCCCGTTGCGACTCGTCGCGGATCACCAGGCCCTTGCCGTGCATGACCTGCATCAACTTCAAGGTGGTCGTGTAGGCGGTCTTGCGGGTCTTGCTCTGCAGCGATTCGTGGACATCGCGCACGGTGCACGGGCCGCGATCCCACATGACTTTTAGCAGCTCTATTTCGGCTTCGGTCGGCTTCTGCAGTTCAGCTCGGCTCACGGGCCATGTCCTCGTCAACATTCCACGATGGTTATCGTAGCTGCTTTTTGCGTGCTTGAAAACGCAGCGTCAATCTCGGATTGACAGGCTACGAAGACAGCCGTAGTTTTTGCCATGAAGGCTACCCACGGAGTGATGACTCATGTCCCAGAAGCTGTTGATGGTTGCACTTATGACTGCTGCACTGGCAATGTCGGCCGCGGTCCACGCGGAACGTGCCTCCACGACTGCGGTCAGGGTGGAGTCTTCGAAGTCGGTGTCCGAAATTCGTGAATATGTCGAGACTGTGGATCGCCGCTTCCAGAAGGGTCGCTACGACGTCGCCGACAAGCGCGATCAGCAGTGGTTGACGCAGATCATTCCGGTCTTGCGCAAGGAGCTGGACAAGGCCGACGCGTCGCGGGAGCCCAGCCCGAAACTGCGTGAGCTGGCGAGCGAATTCGAGACCGGCATCATCGGTATCGAGGAGGGCGGCATCGTCTGCCGGCAAGAACGCAAGACCGGAACGCGCATGTCTACCCAGCGCTGCTTCACCCGCAAGCGTCTGGTCGATGACACCACCAACTCGCAAGACCAGCTGCGCAAGCTGAATCGTCAGCCCCTGGTTCCGGTAGGCCAGTAGGCACTCAACGGCGCGATTGACAGTCAGGCTGTACCCGACGGTGCGGCCTGTTGCCCAAGGCTTCCCCTGGCTGCGGCGGATCCGGGCTACCCGGGGTCTGTGGTCCGCTGGAGTCTGCTGCATCCTGGTCGTGATGAACGCCGCCGTCACACATTGCTCACCAAACATGCGTTGACCCGTTGATTTGTCGGCCTGGAAAAGATGTGGCACGGGGCTGGTGAACAAGCTCGACGCATGATTTGACCGCGCCGCGAGTCCCCCGCCTCTCCCCGCTGTGCGAGCAAGCTCACCGCCATGGGCGACCATCCCAGCCTTCGGTCTGCCCCCCGGAGCTTGGGTTACGCGCTCGGCAGGGCACCCCCGGAGAGCGCGTGGCTGATCAACGAAGTTCTTCGTAACTTTTCTCCCTTCTGGTCAAGAATCCCAGTCTCAATGCGTTGACAATCTACGAAGACAGTCGTAGGTTTTGATCCGGGACTTACCCAGGAGCAAGAACCATGATCCGTACACTGTCGCTCGTTGTCCTCATGTCCACCACGCTGGCGCTTTCAACCACGGCTCAGGCCGATCGCGCCGGTACCACCGCAGTCAAGGTCCAGTCGTCCATGTCGGTTTCCGAGATCCGTCAGTATGTGGAGGACGTGGATCGGCGCTTTCAGAAGGGCCGCTATGACGTCTCCAGCAAGCGCGATCAGGAATGGATGATTCAGATCATCGCCGCCTTGCGTCAGGAACTGGACGCTGCCGACAGTTCAAGCGCACCCTCCCCGAAGCTGCGTGAGCTGGCCAGCGAATTCGAAACCGGCGTCATCGGCATCGAAGAGGGTGGCATCGTCTGCCGGCAGGAGCGCAAGGTCGGTACCCGTATGACCACCCAGCGCTGTTTCTCGCGCAAGCGCCAGATCGAGGATAACTCGGAGTCACAGGAGTCACTGCGACAGATGAGGAAGGGTCAGGGGCTGGTGTTGATTCCGCCCAACGGTTGAGCCTTGCAGCCGATCAAGGATCTACGGCATGGCCAAGACCTATGCTCGCCACGCCATCGTCGGATTTTGCCTCGCATGGACCGCGATGACGGCAGCCAGTGCCGATCCGGGCTCCCGTCCCACCTCGGCGGACGAAGCGCCGTCGAGTGTGCCGGTACCGCCCAGAGCTGACGCTCCAGGCGATGCAGCAGCCATCGCCGCGTATGTCGCCCAGGTGGACGGGCAACTGCGCGGCGGTCAATACAAGCGGCTGGAACAGCAGACGATTGCGGAGCTGGAGATGGTCGATTCTTAATCGCGGGCCCATCCCGACGGGATTGTTTGAATACGAAGAAAGTCGTAGGTTGAGGCCCGAACGGCAGTCGAATGGGCTCTGGCTTCACTTGGCTTCGAGACTGCCGCGGCGAACGGGAGGCACCGAATCGACACTGATGGACTCGGACAGCGGCTCGCGCCATCACTGCCGAGCTCACCTGAAGGCCCAATTTCCCCCGGCGCGACGCATGGACCCCCCTTCGATGGTCATCCCCTGCATCGAAATCATGCGTTCGCGCCACTTTCTTTCGATTTAGTGGGCTGCTCCTCATTTTCACCAAGACAATCTTCCGCTACACTCAGGAAGCCCTTGGGAATCAGGCAGATGGCTGCCATGCTTAAAAAAGCACTTTCAGTTGTTGCAGCATTGCTAGTTGCCGCTACGGTTTACGCCGCCGGCCCGGAGCTTCGTGCCGATCATCCCGACACTTATGTCGTGAAGAAGGGCGATACGCTGTGGGACATCTCCGGACGCTTTCTGAAGAGTCCGTGGTACTGGCCGGAGATCTGGCAAGCCAATCCACAGATCGACAATCCACACCTGATCTACCCGGGTGATGTGATCAGTCTGGTCTATATCGACGGTCAGCCACGGCTGATGGTCAATGGCGCGCCTCCGGGTGAGCCTGCGCCAGACATCGGGCCGAGGATGCGCGAAGTTGACGACGCGCAAGCCATTCCGCCGCTGCCGCTGTCTTCGATTCGCAGTTTCCTCTCACGCCCCCGGGTGCTGAGTCAGGAGGACTACGAGAACGCGCCGTACATCGTCGCCAACGAAGAAGCCCATATCCTCACCACCGATCAGCAACTGGTCTACGGGCGTCGATTCAATGACGGCCTGGAGACGGGTCAGCAGTACATCATCGCCCGGCCCACCCTGGTGTACCGCAGCGTACCGGACGGCTGGCTGTGGCAGAAGGACAAGCGCCGGTCGAAGACCAACACCTGGGAAGCAGCCGATCAGTACCGCAGCAACTGGCGCGAGTGGATTGCCAATCGTGGCGAAGACGTGCTCGGCTATGAGGTCGAGGAAGTCGGCAACGCCACGGTCACCCGCGTCGGTGATCCGGCCACGCTGTACGTGACCTACGGCGACAGGGAAATCCGCCGCGGAGATCTCCTGCTGCCGGTGGAAGAATCGCCCTTGCCGATGAACTTCTATCCGCATGCCCCGGCGTCGGTGCCGGCCGATGCGCGGGTCATCGGCATCAGCGGCGACTACGATCATGCCGGTCCATCCGATGTACTGGCGATCTCGGCAGGCGCCCGCGAGGGTGTGGAGGTCGGTGAGGTCTATTCGATCTACCAGCCCGGTGAAACCGTGCAGGACGAGACCAGCTATCCGAAGGGCACGCTGCGCGAGTTCTTCAACCCGCGCGACAAGAAGGTCACGCTGCCCGACGAGTTTGTCGGTCACGTCATGATCTTCCGCACCTTCGACCGCATCAGCTACGGTCTGGTGATGAACGGCGTGCGGCCGGTGAACCTGGGTGCCGTCCTGAAGGAACCGACCGAGCTCTGAGGTTCACTCGTTCCGACTGACAACGACCGCTGCGGCGGTCGTTGTCGTTTCTGGCGCCACCGGTACCCGCGACAATGCGAGAATGGGCGCTGCTTCTGTGACCCGACCCGGCTTGGACGATTCCCAACTCTATTGGCTGACGCTCTACAGGGCCTATGGCTGCGGCAGTGTCGGCAGTCTGCGAGCGCTGGAGAGTGCGGGCGGCGATATCCGGCTGGCGGTCGAGCGCGTGGCTTCGGCTGCTTTGGGCGCGGCGGCCATCGACCGCGCCCGCACTGATGCCCAGCTTGATCAGCAATGGCTGAATGACACGGGCGCCTGCGTGCTCAGCATTCGCGATCCGCGTTATCCGCCGCTCTTGCAAAGGCTTGCCGGCGCTCCTTTCCTGCTGTTCGTGCGCGGCGACGCCGACGCCCTGTGGACGCCGCAACTGGCAATTGTCGGCAGCCGTCAAGGCACCGCCGGTGGTTTGGCCACTGCGCGCGATTTTGCCGCCACCTTTGTCAGCCGTGGCTTTGCCGTGGTCAGTGGCCTCGCGGCCGGGATCGACGCCGCCGCGCATCAGGGCGCCATCGATGCTGGCGGCACCACCGTGGCCGTGCTCGGCACGGGCCTGGACCGCATCTACCCGGCCCGCAACGCCGATCTGGCGCGGGCGATCGCCCTGCACGGCGCGCTGGTCACCGAATTTCCGCCGCGCACGCCGGCGCGCAAGGAGAACTTCCCGCGTCGCAACCGGGTCATCAGCGGTTTGTCCCTGGGCACGCTGGTGGTGGAGGCCAGCCTGGGCAGTGGCTCGCTGATCACGGCGCGAGTGGCCGCCGAGCAGGGCCGGGAAGTCTTCGCCATCCCCGGATCGATCCACAATCCCTTGGCCAAGGGCTGTCATCAGTTGATCCGTGACGGCGTCAAGCTGGTGGAAACCGCCCAGGAAGTCATCGACGAACTGCAGCCGCTGGTGCGGGAATGGGCCGACACGCTGGGGCCACTCGAGGTCAGGGCAGCCCCGAGCGAATCCTCGGGAAGGCCGGCACCAAACCTGGACGATGCGGACTATCAGGCACTGCGCAAGGCGCTGGGACATGACCCGGTGGCGCTGGATGCCCTGGTCGAGCGCACTGGATTGACCGTCCCGGTGCTTTCCAGCATGCTGCTGCGCATGGAGTTGGAGGGGGAAGTCGTAGCCAATCCCGGCGGCACCTACAGCCGCTGCGCCGGATGAGGATGAATGAAAGAGAACATACTCGACGTACTGCTCTATCTGTTCGAAAACCTCATGATCGACGAGCCTGAATCCGATCAGGACCGCGATTCACTCCAAAGTTCGCTGCTCGAAGTCGGTTTCACCCCAGGAAATCCGCAAGGCCTTTGACTGGCTCGACGAACTCGCCGAGCTCAGGCCCGCGCGCGAGCCGCAAACCCTGGATGCCGGCGGCCCGATTCGCGTACTCGCCCCGCAGGAGCGCGAAAACTCGATCCCGAGGCGCAGGGCTTCCTGATGTTTCTGGAACAGCAAGGCGTCCTCTCGCCGGCGCAGCGGGAGCTGGTGCTCGATCGGGTCATCGCCCCCTGGACGTGGGCGAGGTCGATGTCGAGGAATTGAAATGGGTGATCCTGATGGTGCTGTTCAACCAGCCCGATCAGGAAGCCGCCTATTCCTGGCTGGAAAACCTGATGTTCGACCACGACGAGTCAGTCAATTAGCGACTGGCAACTGGCAACTAGCAACTAGCAACTAGCGACTAGCGACTAGCGACTGGCGACTGGCGACTGGCGACTGGCGACTGGCGACTGGCAACTGGCAGCTGGCGCGCACTTGCGGTCGGCGGGGCAAGCGTTGAAACGGCGTGGTGGCGAGCCGCGTGTGTAGTCCCGACATTGCCCAAAAGCCATGAACCACGAGCTTGCCTGTAGGAGCGACCTCGCGTCGCGACCGGGTAGCCGCATGACCGCATCAGCGGTCGCGCCGCAAGGGGGCGCTCCTACAGGTGAACAACTTAGACGTTGCACGCATGCTGATGCCAGATCAATTCCTTGCGCTGTGGGTTCACGGAGAGCGCATCGAAGCAATTCAGAAGCCCACCGCAAGAAGCGCTGGATTGCTTCGTCACTGCGTTCCTCTCCATGAACCCATATCGCAAATTGTTGATTTGCTGTTGTAGGTCACGTTGCTCGCGTAGCGAGCTACGTGACGCAAATCGATGTCACGTAGTCCGCTGACGCGGACAACATGACCTACGACACCGGGTTCATGGCCCGTGCGCAGTGTTGGGCCGATACAGGTGGCTTGCAATGACTCACCATCACGCCGCAATCGAAGCGCCCAATCGCCAATCGCCAGCGCCAGCCGCCAGCCGCCGCCCCTGCGCAACTTGGCCCGCATCGCCTCCACGCTGAAACTGGCGACATCGCCCTTCGGCCCGCGCAGCGGCGCGCCGGCTTCGGGTGCGCGGGCCTGACCAAAGATCACTTCATAACTGGCCGGTATCCGGCCTCGCGCCGTTGCCCCTCGTAGGCGGCGAGCATTCGAGCGTAGGCGCTCTTGCCGGTCAGCCCACGGGCGCGCCACTGAGCGCGTTGCCGGCGCCGATGGCCTTGAGTTCGCGCATCACCTCGTTCACCTCGGTGTACTCCAGCGTGTAGCGCTCGGTATCGAACATGGGATTGACGAAACCCTGCGCCAGAACGCCGTCGCCGACATCGTGCATATCCAGAAACACATGCACATGCGGACGCTCATCGGCCGCATGCCAGGCCGACCGCAGCTCCTTCAGCGTATCCGGGCCGAAGCTGGTGAACAGCAGCCAGCCACCCGGCTTCAGCACCCGCCGGAACTCATGCCAGACCGCAGCCAGGTCCGGGCACCACTGAAGGCAGAGATTCGAGATCAGCAGGTCCATCGAGCCATCGGCAAAGGGCAGGGCCTGGGCATCTCCGGCCACCCGCCGGAAGGGTCGCCACCAACCGGCATTGCGTTTGGCCTGTCGCAGCATGCCCATGGCCAGATCGAGCGCAATGACTTCGGACCTGGGCAGGCGTTTCTTGAGCTGCGCCGTCAGTCGTCCGGTGCCAGCGCCCACGTCCAGCACCCGCTGGGGCGGCGCTTCCAGCAGCGCCAGACGTTCCAGCAGCAGATCGCCGACCCGCTGCTGCAACACCGCCGTCTGCTCGTAGCCACGGGCGGCACGAGAGAAGGCAGCACGGACGCGTTGGCGATCGAAGGACATGCGGCTACCGGCAAGCAGGATCAGGGCGCGAAGGCTAGCAGGGGAGGAGCATGGTTGTCGGTTGTCGGTTGTCGGTTGCTGGTTGCTGGTTGTGGGAGCGGACTCTGTCCGCGATCGGCATCGGCCAAGGCCCAACGCAGTTCGCGTTCAAGGCGGTGATCGCGGACAGAGTCCGCTCCCACAGGCAAGGCGGAAACGCCTCCAGGGTCCCAACCTGGATTGATCATCGCCGCAACTCACAACTCACAACCCACAACCGACAACCGACAACCGACAACCTGCACCTACCCCAGCCGCACTTCCTCCCGATACGGCGAGATATCGAAGAAGTGTCCGGCGTTGAGCTTGTCCTGCACGCCATGCCACCAGGGCACGGTGAAGATCTCGCCGTGGCGAGCGATCAGGACTTCGCGGAAACGCCTGGGCAGGCCGAGGAATTCGGTGAACTGCTCTGGAAACACATCATCGTCGCCGACGAAATACCAGGCACCGTGGTGCATTTCCTCGTCATCGTCGCGGGCGGCGGGCAATTCGCGGAATCGGCACTCGGTGACCAGGCAGAGCTCGTCGTAGTCGTAGAAGATCACCCGGCCATGGCGGGTGACGCCAAAGTTCTTCAGCAGCAGATCGCCTGGGAAGATGTTGCTGGCGGCCAGATCCTTGATCGCCAGGCCGTAGTCGATGACGGCGCGCTCCACCAGTTCCGGCGGCGATTCCTTGAGGAACAGGTTCAGCGGTCGCAGCCGGCGCTCCACATACATATGGGTCAGGATCAGATCTTCGCCGTCCTCGATCACGCTGCTGCGACAGCTGTCCAGCAGTTCCTCCAGCAGCTCTGGGGAAAAACGCCGGCGCGGGAAGCGCAGGAAGCGGAATTCCTGAGCATCGATCAAGCGCCCGGCGCGGTCGTGCTTGAACACCAGCTGGTACTTGTCGATGACATCCTGACGGGTCATCAGCTTGGATGGCGCAAAACGGTCACGGATGATCTTGAACACCAGCGGATAGCTCGGCAGCGTGAACACCGCCATGACCAGACCCTTCTCGCCCTCGGCCAGGGTCAGCGCCTCGTCACTGGCTTCGAAGTGCCGATAGAAATGCCGGTAGCGTTCGGTCTTGCCCTGCTTGGCACGCCCGAGCACCGTGTAGATCTCGTTGACCGGCTTCTTCGGCAGCAGCGTGCGCAGGAACACCACGGCATCGCCCACGGTCTCCAGATCGGCCTGGAAATAGCTCCGGGTCACGCCGAACAGCGCCGAGACATCGTCGCGCTGCACCATCACCGCATCTGCGCGAAGCCCGGCGTCCTCGTGCACCAGCGCGATGACCAGCGGCGCGAACTCGCGCTCGCCGAAGATGCGACCTACCAGATAGGCGCGGCGCTCGCGGTAGAACACGGTTTCCAGCATCTCCACGGCCCGCACCATGGGCGTCCCGTCCCAACGTGGCAGCTGTTCGGCCACCGATGTCGAAATCCGCTGGGCCGAGGTACCGATATCGGCGAAGGGCACGTCGAAATGGAAATCTTCCAGCAGGCGCTGGAACAGCTCCTCGGGCGAACGCGTAGCGCTGTAGTTCAGGCGCGGCACCGGGTGGGTGAGCCGGTCGGTGGGTTCGATGTCGAGCGCCACGAATTCGCTGGACGGGTCAACGCCGCGGGTCTTGAAAAAGCGCCGGGTCAGGGTGTTGAAGAAGGTCTTGTTGAGCTCCTGATCCAGCAGCGGCGAGATCAGCTCGGCGTAGCGATCGCGCACGCGTGACCACAAGCCCTTGTCACCGACGCGCTCGCCGAGCTCGGCTTCCAGGCGCCGCGAGGTCTCGGCCACGCAGACATCGTAGAGCTCGATGCGCTCGATGGCGTCGAGTCGAGCGGCCGTCCACTCGCGGCGCTCAAAGCGGCGCTTGGCGCGCTGGGAGATGGCGCGGAAGCGGGCGTTGTAGTCAGCGAAGGCGTCGCGCAGATCGCTGGCACAGGACTTCGGCCAGCTCGGCGTCCGCTTGCGGTCGAGGCGCGGACAGGAAGGTCATTGCGATCTCCGCTACCAGAATCATCCAAGTCTGGCGCGCCGGCCCTGGAACTTGCAAATGGGATCGCCCGCGATGGGCTGCAGCTGGCAGCGCCGGGTCCGGGGCCGGGCAGAGCCCACCGGGCGTGCATCAACGCCCGCCGGCTTGACCTGCGTCATTGAGCGGCCGCGGCCATTGGGCGGATCGTGCCCTCAAGCCCGCAACGGTTGTCGGGCGTTCCTTGGAGGTTCCGGTCATGTTGATGCGCAAACCCCTTTTTGTATTGCTGGCGCTGGCCCTGGGTGGCGCAGCACTGGCCAATGATGTGGTCAATGAGCGTTTGCCCAAACAAGGCAACCAGGCCGGTGAGGCGGCCTTTCTCGCCAATTGTGCCGCCTGCCACCAGCCCACCGGCGTCGGCCTGCCCGGGGCCTTTCCGCCGCTGGCCGGCTCCGATTTCCTGAAGAACAACGACCAGACCAAGGTGCTGTCCTCGATCCTGCAGGGCATCACCGGCAAGCTGGTGGTCAATGGCGTCGAGTACAACAACGTGATGCCAGCCATGAGTCATCTGGCTGATGCCGATATCGCCAACATCGTCACCTACGTCTATGCCAGCTGGGGCAATCCGGGCCACGTCATATCAAGCGCCGACGTGACAGCGGCGCGCAAGACCCTTGCGGTGTCAACCGATCCCGCGCAGGGCTCGCGCCATCCCGGCACCAAGGAAGGCGAGAATGAAGTATCAGGCCACCGCCTCGGCGGTGCCTACCGAAGGCATCGAGATGGTGCTCAACCCCGACGCGCCACCGATCAGCAAACCTGAATTTGCCCGCGCCACCGAAATCTTCTTCCAGCGCTGCGCCGGCTGTCATGGTGTATTGCGCAAGGGCGCCACCGGCAAGCCGCTGACGCCCGACATCACCCGGGCCAAGGGCACGCAATATCTGGAGGCGCTGATCAACTTCGGTTCGCCGGCCGGTATGCCCAACTGGGGCACCTCGGGCGAGCTGAGCAAGGAAGAGGTCAACATCATGGCCCGCTTCCTCCAGCACGATCCGCCCACACCGCCGGAATTCGGCATGAAGGAAATGAAGGACACCTGGAAGGTATTGGTGCCGGTCTCCAGCGCCCCACCCAGAAGATGCACCAGCGCAACACCGACAATTTCTTCGCCGTGACCCTGCGTGACGCCGGTGAAGTGGCGTTGATCGACGGCGACACCAAGGAGATCGTCAACACGCTGAAAACCGGCTACGCGGTGCATATCTCGCGCATGTCCGACTCCTCGCGCTACATCTACACCATCGGTCGCGATGCCAAGATCGACCTGATCGATCTGTGGATGAATCCGCCGGCCATCGTCGCCGAAATCAAGATCGGCCTGGAAGCGCGCTCGGTGGAGACCAGCAAGTTCAAGGGCTATGAGGACAGATACGCGATTGCCGGCGCTACTGGCCGCCGCAGTTCGTCATCATGGACGGACCGACCCTGGAACCCTTCAAGATCGTCTCCACACGCGGCATGACTGTGGACACCCAGGAATACCACCCGGAACCGCGCGTGGCCGCCATCGTCGCCAGTCACGAACACCCCGAGTTCATCGTCAACGTCAAGGAAACCGGGCGCATCCTGCTGGTCAATTACTCGGACATCGAGAACCTGCAGATCACCACGCTCAACGCCGCTCGCTTCCTGCATGACGGCGGCTGGGATTCCACCCATCGCTACTTCCTGACGGCGGCCAACCAATCCAACAAGATTGCCGTGGTCGATTCGCGCGAGCGCAAGATGGTGAACCTGGTCGATGCCGAGAAGATTCCGCATCCCGGTCGTGGCGCCAACTTCATCCATCCGGAGTTTGGTCCGGTATGGGTGACCAGCGCCCTCGGCAGCGAGGCGATCACCCTGGTCGGCACCGATCCGGAGCAGCACCCGCAGCAAGCCTGGAAGGCGGTGCAGGTACTGAAGGGTCAGGGCGGTGGCTCGCTGTTCGTGAAGACGCACACCGAAGAGCCAGCACCTGTACGTCGATACGCCTCTGAACCCGGATCCGAAAATCAGTCAGACCGTGGCGGTCTTCGACACCCAGAAGCTGGGTGCGGGCTACAAGGTGCTGCCGATCGCCGAATGGGCCAAGCTCGGCCCAGGTCCCAAAGCGTGTGGTGCAGCCCGAATACAACGCTGCGGGCGACGAAGTCTGGTTCTCGGTCTGGAGCGGCGCCAAGGAAGAAGCGCCATCGTGGTCATCGATGATCAGACTCTGAAACTGAAGAAGGTCATCAAGGGTCCGACGATGATCACGCCCACCGGCAAGTTCAATGTCCACAACACGGTCAAGGATGTGTACTGAGCAGCGCCTCGCCGACGGTCATCCAGACGGTCGGCGTCGGCGGGAATGGCGGGTCGGGACAGCGCAACAGCTGCCCGCCCGCCCTTCTTGACGCAGGCGCTACCAGGCCAGCTCTTTGCCCTCGTGGCTGAAGAAGCGCCCGTTGTCGTCCTGCGTGAGACCGTCAATCAGGCCAAGCACATCACGCACGGATTGTTCCGGCGTCAGCGGCGCCTTGGCGCCGCCCATATCGGTCTGCACCCAGCCCGGATGTACCGCCACGCTGCAGATGCCACGTTCGCCCAATGGATAAGACAACTGGCGCATGGCCATGTTCAGGGCGGCCTTGCTGATGCAATAGCTCGGCACGTAGAAGCTGTCCCGCGCAGAGATCGAACCCAGCACCGAGCTGATGTAGACCATCCGCGGCTGCTTGCCGGCCGCCAGCGCCTCGGTCAGCGCCTGCGCCAGCAGCACCGGACCCACCGCGTTGACCGCGAAACTGCGTTCCAGATCCTCGGCCTTGAGCTGACCGAAGTGCTCCCCGCTGATGTTGACCCCGGCATTGGCGATCACCAGATCCAGTGAGGGTGTGACCAGCACCAGTTCGCGCGCCAGTTCGGCGATGGAGTGCGGGTTGCCGACGTCCAGCGGCAACACGTGCAGATGCCCGGGATAGTCGCCGCACAGATGGTTGAGCTCGGCGCAGCGCGCCGGATGCCGGGCAGTGGCTACCACGCGATCGCCGCGCGCCAGCAGTTGTCGGGTGAACTCCAATCCCAGGCCGCGATTGGCGCCGGTGATCAGGACATGCATGGAGTGGCTCCTGGTTGCGGGTTGGCCGCCATTGTCGCGCGGAATGGAGTGCAGGGCGAAAGGGGCACGGGGCACGGGGAGCGGGCTTGGGTTGTTGTACGTCCAGACGTCTGGACGCTTTTCCAGCAGCAAGCAAAGCGCCTCGCAAGTCTGGACCCACAAAGGGCCAAAGACGAAACTGCTGTTGATGTCCCGCGCCCCCCTGTGCCCCGTGCACCACCGTGCCCCCCGTGCCCCGTCTACAACTCGCGCTCGCCCATGATGAAATCGTTGAAATGGGCGAGATCGGTGACCGCCCATGATGCGTTGAGATGGGCGAGGTCGGTGACCGCCGCCGTGCAGTGATAGTCCAGGCCAGCAGTGCGCGTCCAGCACCGCGTCCCAGCTGCCGACCAGCTCGGTGAAACGCTGCACGTGTTCGGCGTCGTGGCGCTCCAGTTGCACCCGCACGAAGGCGCTGAGGCCGCGACCGAGTGCGGCTGGATCGAGCACTGCGCGATAGCCGCGGATGACGCCGGCACGCTCCAGCCGCTGCACCCGTCGGAGGCAGGCAGAGGGCGACAGCGATAGCGCCTCGGCCAGTTGCACATTGGTGCGCCGGGCATCGCGCTGGAGCAGATCCAGCAGCAAACGATCGACACGATCGAGTTCAGCCATGATGCATTCTTGCTCCAGAGGGCACATATACGCACCTAGATTGCGCCAACAGCCATCAGCGGCGCAAGAAACGCACACGCGCTGCGAACGCTTCGCGCTAAGCTAGAAGGCTGAAGCCAGCATCGGGAGGGATGTCATGGAGCAACCACGCCGGGTCGAGAGTCAGCTGACCGACAAGGGCTACGTGCCGGTCTACACGACCACTGTCGTCGAGCAGCCCTGGGATGACTACACCGAGGCCGAGCATCAGACCTGGGCGACGCTGTTCGAACGCCAGATCGCGCTGTTGCCGGGCCGCGCCTGCGACGAGTTCTTTGACGGTCTGCGCCAGTTGGGCATGAACGCGCATGCGATTCCACGCTTCGCCGATCTCAATCCCATTCTCAAGGAACGAACCGGCTGGCAGCTGATCGCGGTCGAGGGTCTGCTGCCGGAGGTGGCCTTCTTCGAACACCTGGCCAATCGCCGCTTCCCGGTCACCTGGTGGATACGCAAGCCGGAACAGATCGACTACATCAGCGAGCCGGATCTGTTCCACGACCTCTTTGGCCATGTGCCGCTGCTGCTGCTGCCGGTATTTGCCGACTACATGCAGGCCTACGGCGAGGGCGGCCTCAAGGCCGCGCGCTACGGCGACGAGCCGCTGACGGAGCTGACCCGGCTGTACTGGTACACCGTGGAGTTCGGCCTGATCAACACCCCGGCGGGCTTGCGCATCTACGGTTCGGGCATCGCATCCAGCAAGAGCGAAAGCCTGTACAGTCTGGAAAGCGCGGCCCCCAACCGCATCGGTTTCGAACTCAAGCGGGTCATGCGCACACGCTATCGCATCGACACCTTCCAGAAGACCTATTTCGTCATCGACAGCTTCGAGCAGCTGTTCCGGGCCACCGTGGATCCCGATTTCGGACCGATCTACTACGATCTCAAGGGCGCCGCGGCTTTCCCCGCTGGCAGCGTGCAGCCGGATGATCGGGTGTTCCAGAAAGGCTCGGGCGAGGGCTGGCCTGCCGAGGGTGACGTCTGATTCTCCCCGAACGCGTGCAATTGTCCGGTCAATCCGATCAGTGGTACTTTTGTCCGGACAATCTTTAGGCGAGACTGCGCACCCCGAAAGTGAGCAGGAGCCATCGATGATGAGTCATCGATCAATGCGGTGTCTGGTCGTGGGTCTGGTCGCCCTGATGCCGACACTGGCCATGGCTGGAAGCGTCCCGTCCAACGACGACTGGGCCAATCGGATCCAGATCAATCCCGCCACGCTGCAGCTGCCGGGCGGATTCAGCGACAGCCAGCCGGACATTGCGCTGGCCACGACCGAGGGCACCGATCCTATCCTCGCCTGCAAGAACGGCGACACCCAGCAACGCGGCAACACGGTCTGGTACGGATTGAATTTCGCGAGCCCGGGGCAGAATTTCCACGTCAACCTGAGCGCGCTCGGCTATGACGATATCGTCGCCATCTACACGGGCACGCCTGGCAACTTCCGGCCGGTGGTGGGTGCCTGCAACGACGACGGTGCCAGCGGTTTTGCTGCGGCACTGGCCGGCGTGCGCCTGGAAGGCAACGTCGACTACTCGATCGTGGTCGCACGTCCGGCCCAGAACCCCAATCCTGCGAGCCTCAGCTTCAACATCCGCTCGGCGCCCGTCTACACGGTCACCAAGACGGCGGATACGCTGGACGGCCAATGTGATGCCGACTGCTCGCTGCGCGAGGCGATCAGCGCCGCCAATGCCGCACCCGGTGCCGTGGTCATTCCGGCGGGCGACTATGCACTGACCCGCACCGGCAACGACAATGGCAACGTCAATGGCGACCTCGATCTGACCACCGGCATGGCCGTCTACGGCGCCGGTCGTGACAGCACGCGCGTGTTCGGCAATGGCGCCGAGCGGGTCTTTGATCTGGATCCGGGCAATACCCTCGGGCACACCTATGCCTTCAAGGATCTGTCGGTGCGCAACGGTGTCGCCGGCTTCACGTTTGGCGGCGGTATCAACGCCAGTTCCGGTGCCACACCGGGCAACGAGCATCTGGCCGTGCAGCGGGTGGAGCTCAGCAACAACAGCACGCAGTTGTCGGGTGGTGGCCTGCGCGCGAACGGGCCCACGGTGGTGATCGATTCGGTCATCAGCGGCAACACCGCGGCCAGCGATGGTGGCGGCCTGTCCTTTGGCGGCGACGCCAACACCCGCGTCGATGTGGCCTTCAGCACCATCAACGGCAACAGCTCGACCTCGGGCTTCTCCGGCGGCGGGGGCGGTATCGCCTCGACCTCGAACACCTTCATCTACAACAGCACGGTTTCCGGCAACCAGGCGCGCTTCAATGGCGGCGGCGTGCTCTCGACCACCGCCAGCGGCCGCATCAACCTGATCAACGTGACCCTGGCCGACAACCGCGCCGACAGCGACGGCAACGCCGCGGGCGTCGGCGGCGGCCTGCGCATGGAGGGCAATTTCGGACTGGTCCAGAACAGCGCCTTTGCCGGCAATCTGGTCGGCAATGGCAGCACGGTCGATGACTGCAGCAACAGCGCCTCGCTGACCAACATCAACCTGGCCTCCAATCATCTGGAGGCGCCCAGCTCCAGCTGCGGATTCAGCAGCGGCAGCGGCGATGTGCTCGGTGTGCCGGCGGGACTGGCGGCCCTGGCCGACAACGGCGGCGGCACCCGCACCCATCTGCCGCAGGCAGGTAGCCCATTGATCGACAGTGGCTCGGACCTGCTTTGCCTCGGCAGCGATCAGCGCGGCATCGCTCGCCCGCAGGACGGCGACAACAGCGGCACGGCCCAGTGCGACAAGGGTGCGGTGGAGGTTGAACTGTCGATACCGGACAGCGTGTTCGCCAACGGCTTCGAATAACGGCGACACTCGGCAAGGATGCGGGGAACGGGGCACGGGACACGGGACACGGGACACGGGGCAGGGGTCCAAACTCGACCCATGATCTGACTGAGCCGCGACGTGGGTCCCCTGCCCCCTGCCCCTTGCCCCCGTCTGATGCGCGGAGAAGCACACCGACCGGCGTTTCCCCGTTCACCGCATGTTTCAGTTCCGGCTGGCATTTCTGGGCGCGAGTTCCCGGCGAGCGAAATCTCGATGCACTCTGTCCCCCGGATTCTGGGCCGCCTGATCGGCAGCGGCGTCGCTGCAGTTCTGTGCCTGTCAGCGCCAGCCCAAGCCGCCAGGGCCGATCTACTGGCCATACTCGACGCCGCTGGTGCCGGTACCGGCTCGCTATACGTCAACTGCAGTGCCGCAGCCGATGCGCCGGAGTCGGTACTGGAGTCGGCGGTGCAGTATCTCCCGGATGCCAGGGACCTGCTGGCCTGGCGGGTACTCCAGACCGCGCGGGGACCGTGCCTACGTCTGGACTGGCCGCAGCAGATCGATCTGAGCCCACAGCAGGCGCAGGGCCTGCAGCGCCTGGGACTGCCGCCGGCCGCGCTGGCTGGCGATCTCGGCAGCAGTGCCTACCCGAGCGCGGATGTACGCGCTATCCGCGAACGCGAGCGCGATCCCTTGTGGCAGACCCCGCCGCTGATTCGGCTGGCGGCGGACCGTCCCAGCCTGCCCTGGTGCCCGGTCACGCTGCCCAGCCGCGAACTCTTGCCGATGTCCTTGCCCGATCCGGTAGCGCCGTTGGCGCTGAGGGTACGGCCCTACCGCTGCAAGCCCGGTTCGCGGCCGACGGCCGGCAGCGGCGTGCTGCTGTCACCGGATCTGGCCATGACCGCCGCCCACGTGGTGCTGACCCATGAAGGCGTGGTCTGCGATCGCTACCGCCTGGTGCCGGGCGGCCGCCGCTATTCGGAACCGCCGGCGGCGCCCTTCGGCACGGCCATGGTCTCACGGGCCTTTCTCAGCGAGCGCGGCGGCTGGCATCGTGATGCCGAGGCCCCGCCTGATGTCAACGAGCGTTTTGACGAGCGCACCGCCCACGATTTTGCCTTTCTGGTGCTCGATCAGTCGGCCGATCTGCCATCGGACCTGGCTTGGCCGCGGCTGCGCTTCGGCGCCTCGCCCGCCGCTCCCGGCTTGCGCGTGCTGCGTGCCGGCTACGGCGTGATCGGCCCGGCTGGTCGGATTGCGCCGGGCGCTGCCGTCAACCTGTTTGGGCAAAGCGCCTGTCCGCGCGGAGCCGAGCCCTTTCAGCGCTTCGCCCTGTGGATGTCTGCGGGCGCCAGCGGTGGACCGATCTGGCGCTGGCCAGCGGCCGGACAGCCGCTGGAATTGCTGTCGCTGGCGGTGCGTATGGAAACCTACAGGGATGAACAGCATGAAACCCTGGGACCGAGTTTCGACCAGACCGACTATCGCCGTCTGCTTGATCTGCTGGCACAGACCGGGCGCGAGCGCGCAGCGCAACGGGCTGCCGCCGAGCGGAAGATGCAGCTGCCGAAGGCCTCTCCGACCCGGGACGAGGAACCGGCCGAACGTCGCGAAACCGCCCGATCAAAGATCTACAAGCGTCAGGGCTGGCGTTTGAAGGACTGCCTGCGCTGCGGTGACTGACGGGCTCAGCCGGCGCTGGCCACCCGATTGCGGCCCGCAGCCTTGGCCGCGTACAGCGCCTGATCGGCGCGTTGCAACCAGGCCGTGAAATCGCGGTCCTGTGACTGCCGACTGGCCACACCGATGGAGACGGTCAGAGGCAAGGGCTCTGCGGCGCCCTCGATCTGCAGAGGTGACTCCTCGACGGCCTGTCGCAACTGTTCGGCGATCTGCAGCGCCTGCGTCGGCCCCCCCACATTGGCCAGCAAGCCGATGAATTCCTCGCCGCCGAGGCGACCGGCACTGCCGAAACCGGCGCAGCTCTGGAGTAGTTGCCGGGCGACGTGTTGAATGGCACGGTCGCCGACAGCATGGCCATGGCGGTCGTTGACCTGTTTGAAGCGATCGATGTCGACGACCATCAAGGCGGCATCGGCACCGGAAGCTGCGGCGTTCGCAATCAGGGCGTCGCCCTTGGTCACCACCGTACGGGCGATTGGCCAGACCTGTCAGATAGTCGGTCGAAGCCGCCGACTCCCAGCGTCGCGTAAGTCGTTGCGAACACATCAACAGAAAGGTCGTGGTGCCGATCACCGGGATCACCGCCGCGACCATCGGCGTCACCATGTTCAACCAGTGACGCTGGTCGAGCAGACTGGATGGCGAGCCGGACGCGCTGAGGAAGTACAGCGCCCGCAACATCATGAAAACTGCGGCCACCGCAAACATCCCGGCCAGCACATCGCGACTGGCACTGCCACGACGGTCGCCGGTCGAGTACAGGGTGCGGATGCAACCGAGCAACAACCAGAACCAGGCCAGCGACACGGCGGCGACGCGCAGCGGAAAGCTCTCGTGGACGGCCACGAACCAGTAGATCACGATCACACCCAACGCCACCGGCCACAGCAGCCCGTAGTGTTCGCCCAGACCGTAGAACTGCCGCAGTGCACGCCAGTAGCCGGCCAGGCCCAGCAGCAGCAGGCCATTGGCCAGCGGCAGCACGTAGATTTTCGACGCCTCGGTCTGCAGCGCCAGCAACACGCAGCCGGCCGCGTGCAGCAGCGTGGCGATGCGCCAGCTGATGGCGCTGGGCCGCAGATCCATGGGAAGCTCGCGCTGGACCAGACCGAGGACGCCGCCGTTCAGCAGAATCATCAGCGCAGCCATCAGTATCGCGGTACCCGGGTCCATGGTTCACACGCTGTCCAGCCGGAACCAAGTGCCGGAATCACAGTGTACCCGCGACGCCATCCAGGTCGGCACGCACACATCAGTCGTGCATCATGCGTGACAGTTGCAGATGGCCGCGGCCCGCCGAAAGAGCGGATCAAGCGCACCGCGCGCGGCTCAGGGCCGCAGTGCAGCCGCAATCTCGGCGGCGCTGTACCAGCGACCCGTGGGCGCCTCCCGCACCAGGCAAGCCAGGGCCAGATTCTTCGGCGCCTGCTGCTGCACGCCTTCGGCGCAGCGCACCACGGCGCCACAAAGATCGTCGATCTCGGTGCTGCGGCCGGCCAGGCGATCGTCGTACATCGATGAGCGTGCGTCAGGGCTGATCCTGAGCATGCGCGCCGCCAGCGGCTTGAACAGCCAGGTCGGCAAGCGCAGCAGGCGCGGCAGCCAGCGCGGTGGCAACGGCGTCACCCGAGCCACTGGCTCGGCCGCCCGATCGAGGATGGACAGGGCCTCTTCCTGCAGATCGGCCAGCAGGCAGCGAAAGTGTCGATCCAGCAGTTGCTGACGCAGCGGCAGGCCGCTCAGCGCATTCAGCGGGTTATTGAGATTGAGCAGGAGCTTGCCCCATTGCACTGCGCGCATGTCGCTGCGCAGTTCCAGCGCCAGACCGGCTTTCGCGCAGATCGGCAACAGCGCCTCGGTGATCGGCGCACGCTCGGCCATCAGCTGACCATCACTGGTGCGCCGCACCTGACCCGGCGCGATCTGGACCACGTTGTAGGGCACCATGCCGGCCAACGCCGTCAGCCCGGGCGCTGCGCTGCGGATGCGGGCGACGTTGTCGACACCGTTCTGGAAACTCAGCACCGGTGTGCCGGCGGGCACATGCCTGGCCAGATCCGCGGCGGCCTCGGCGGTGGCTGGCCCCTTGACCGTCAGGATGACCAATTCCGGAACCGCCAGAGCCTCAGCCACGGTGGCACTGGCCGTGAGCCCGACGGCATGCTCGCTGCCATCCAGATCCTGAATTCGCAGAGGCGCCGATCCCAGCGCCGAAACCAGCGCCGGCCGGCCGATCAGATGCACCTGCGCACCGCCATGGGCCAGCATGCCGCCCACGAACTGCCCGATGGCACCGGCACCGTAGACCAGAATCTTCATTGCGGCGGGTACTCCCGGATCTGTAGTTGCGCCAGTCGCTCCGGCGGATTGAGCTTCGCATACGGCGTCTGCCGCAGATAATCCAGCTCCGTGTCGATCAGTGCCTGCGCCTCGGTATTCCGCCCCAACGCCAGATAGACGCGCGCCAGATACCAGGCGGTCAAGGCCCGTTTGCCGGCGTTGCCAGCATCCGGCTGACGCAGTTTGGCCAGCTGTTTGCTCCAGCAGGGGCAGCGCCTCGGCATGGCGCCCCGCGGCGGTCAGGGCGCGGGCCAGACGTTCGTCGGCGCCGAGCACGGCCGGATGATCGGCGCCAAACAGACGGACGCGCTGCTCACGGGCTTCCTCGGCCAGACGTACGGCCTCGGCGGCGTGACCCTCGATGATCTCGAAATCGACCTGGTTCAGCGCCGCCGTGGAGACATCCGGGTTGTCCGGCCCGAGCACGCGGCGGCGGCGCTCATAGCATTCGCGCGTGAACCTGGAAGCCTCCGCGATATTGTCGTTCATGGCGAGAAATGCGCCCAGATTCAGCATCGAGCGCAGTGTCAGCGGGTGGTCGGGACCGAGCGTTCGCGTGCGCATCGTCAGCACATCGCGGGCCAGGGCGATGGCTTCGGGCAATCGGCCGAGTTTGGCCAGGCTGACGGAGGCACCGTTCATGCTCTGCAAGGTCAGCGGGTGCTCGCTACCCAGATGCAGGCGGCGCCAATCGGCGGTCTTCAGATGGATCGGCAGTGCCTGCTCGTACTCGCCAAGCATGCCCAGATTGGAACCGAGCGCGTCCAGCGCCGTAATCGTGCGCGGATCGGATTCACCAAAGCGGGCCTGCAACTGTGCCAGCGATTGCTGCCACAAGGGTGTGGCATCTTCCAGGTCATCATTGCGCCCGAGCAGTGCTGCCAGCACCTGACGGGACTGAATGGTCTCCAGGGCATCGACGCCGAAATAGGCTTCGTGCCGGCTCAGCAGATCGCGCGCCATCTGCACGCTCTGCGCCAGCTGGCCGGCCTCCAGGCCCAGCACCTCCACCCGCAACCGTTCGGCGCTGAGCATCACGCCGGTGGCATTGGCGCCGCGGGCGTCCTGGATCAACTGCTCCAGCGCCGGCAGATCCTCGCGCCCGCGACCGAGCGCGCGCATGACCTCGCTGCGGCTGAGGCGCGCCTGCAGCGTCTTGGCGGCCTGCTCGCCGAGTTCGCGACGCAGGCTGTCGAGCGCGGCGTCGATGACTTCAAGTGCGGTACCGAAGCTGCCCAGCGACAAATAGGCCTTGCCGATGGCCAGCCGCAGTTCGGCGCTGACTTTGGGTTGTCCGGCCAGTTCGGTGTCGATCGCGCCGAGCGCGCGACCCAGCAGATCGTCGTCGATCAGCTGCCTGGCGGCTTCGGTGGGGTTGGCCAGATTCAGATCCTGATCGAAGGCCGCGAGGCGGTCCTCTGCGGCAGGGTCCGACTTCAGTGCTGCTGCGAGTTGCTGGTGCAGGGAACTGCGCAGGCTCTGGCCCAGAACGGCGGGATCAAGGCCGGCCAACATCGATTGCTGGAACTCGCTGACCTGCTCCAGGTCGCGCTGCCGGGCGGCCACCTGATCGCGCTCGGCGCGGGCCTGCAGCAGGCCGTAGGTGGCGGCGCCGAGGCCAGCGATCAGGCTGAGCCCAAGCCCCGCGGCCACGCCCAGCGACAAGCGGTTGCGGCGGATGTACAGGCCAAGTCGATGGCCGCCGCTCGGTGGCCGCGCCCGCACCGGCCGGAAATCCAGCCAGCTGCGCAGATCGTCGATCAGATCACTGACCGCCTCATAGCGCCGGTTGCGCTGCGGATGCATGGCGCAGGCCACGACGGCGTCGTCGAGATCGCCCTGGACCCGGCGCGCCCTGGGCTTGTCACCCAGTTCGAGCAAACGTTGCGAGACCGCCACCGGCTCGAAGCCAATCAGCGCCTGGCGCAAATCTGCGCCGCTGAGGCCGCTGAACTGGCCGATGGCAAACGGCGGGGTGTCGGCGATCAACTGGTACAGGATCACGCCCAGCGCATAGATGTCGCTGCGGGTGTCGACATCGACCAACTCGCCGGACTGCGCCACGCCGGCCTGTTCCGGACTCATGTAGCCCGGGTGCCGGCCATGGCCATGCCGCTGCGCTGGCCCGGCAGGCGCACTGAGGATGAGGCCAGGCCAAAATCGATGATCTTCGGCTGCGCCACCCCGTCCACCGTGGTCACCAACACATTGGCCGGTTTCAGGTCCAGATGCAGGATGCGCTTCTGATGCGCATGCTGGACCCCCAGGGCCACGCGGATGAACAGCTCCAGGCGAGCCCTCAGACCCAACTTGCAGCGACGGCAGTAGTCGTCGATGGCTTCGCCCGGAACGTACTCCATGGCCAGATAGGGGAAGCCATCGGCGGTCGTGCCGGCCTCGAAGACCTGGGCAATGGCCGGATGGCTCATCCGCGCCAGTGCCTGGCGTTCGATGTCGAAGCGCACCGAGGCCTCACCGCTGCCCAGGCGCAACTGGCTGAACTTCAACGCCACCTGGCGCTGCACCGGATGCAGCTGGTCGGCCAGGAACACCTGGCCCATGCCGCCGGCACCGAGCAACTGACGCAGCTCGAAGGGCCCGAGGCGCTGACCGGCGTGAAGCACGATCCGATCCGACTCGGCGTGGTCGCCGACCCGGCTCAGGGTCACCAGGTGCAGACTCGGCGCCGGCGTCAGACGGGTCTGGTCCGATAGCGGATCGCTCATGCTCCGAGCTTGCCGTCGCAGCGGAGTGAGATCTGAAACTGCATCAAGCGCGCATGTCCTTCAGCTTCGTGCCGCCATTGTCCACGCTGGACAGTGAAGCTTACAGCGGCAATGCTGCAGCCATGGACCTCGGCTACCGGTGAGCCCGTCGGCCCCCAACGCAAGTGACTGTGATGAAGATCGCTGCAAGCCACTCCGGCGCCGACATGGTGACCCGTCCGCAAGCCTGGCGCCACGAGCGTGCCACGGTGGCGACCCTGCTGCCCCCTGATCGACCGCAGCGCATTTGCCGCGGACATTGCGGCGCTCAGGGTCGAGCTGATTCAGGATCTGGGTGCGGCAGATCTTGCCCATCTGGAGCGCATGGAGCGCTGGGGCCGGATCTGCGGCCTGCTGGGCTACGCCCTGGCCTGGATCCCCTTCAACCCGCTGTCCTGGCTGCTGCTGGCGATGGCCAATGTGGCCCGCTGGACCATGGTCACCCACCATGTCATGCACCGTGGCTACGACCGCGTACCCGAAGTTCCGGCGCGCCTTAGCAGCCAGCACTACGCGCGTGGCTGGCGGCGCTTTCTGGACTGGCCGGACTGGATGCATCCAGCTGCCTGGGCGCATGAGCACAATCAGCTGCATCACTTCCATACCGGCGAAATCGAAGATCCGGATCTGGTC
The DNA here is from genome assembly GCA_024234055.1 of Rhodanobacteraceae bacterium. Lineage (NCBI taxonomy): Bacteria > Pseudomonadati > Pseudomonadota > Gammaproteobacteria > Lysobacterales > Rhodanobacteraceae > Rhodanobacteraceae bacterium. Next base: position 81,310 of record JACKOW010000010.1, on the reverse strand, counting down.
GAACACAACGCCTGGCTGCTCAGGCTGAAGTTGTTGCCGCGGCCCTTGCGCTGGTTGCTGGCGTGTCTGCTGATGGCCACCTGGAAGCTCAGCTACTACGCGCCGAACACGCTGTGGGCGCTGCAGCAGCAGCGTTTGCGCAGTGCAGCGCCAGCGCAGCGCGCGGGCTTGCCGAGCGCCGGCACGGTCTGGCGCCTGCTCTATCCGGGTGAGCGGCTGCTGCTGCCGATCAGCCGGCGGGCGCTGGAATTCTGGGCTCGCTGCGTGTTGCCCTACGCACTGTTGCGTTTCGGCCTGATTCCGGCCCTGTTCCTGCCGTTCGGGGTCGAGGTCTGGATGGCCGTGCTGATCAACAGTCTGATCGCCGAAGTGATCGCCAATGTCCACGCCTTCGTGATCATCGTGCCCAACCATGCCGGCGAGGATCTGTGGCGTTTCGAAGGCCGGGTCAAGGACAAGGGCGAATTCTACCTGCGACAGATCGTTGGCTCGGTGAATTATCCCGGCGGCAGCGATCTGCGGGACTTTCTGATGGGTTATCTCAACTACCAGATCGAGCACCACGTCTGGCCTGATCTGCCGATGCTGAAGTACCGTCAGGCCGCACCCAGACTGAAGGCCATCTGCGCCCGCCACGGCGTGCCCTACGTCGAAGAGTCGGTATTCCGCCGCTTCGCCAAGCTCTGGGCCATCCTGATGGGCGATGCCAGCATGCGCAGGGCGGCCTAGCCCGCATTTCTCACACCTGCGCGAGCAGATGCCCCCAATTTCCTAGTGGTTCAAGGCGATTCCGAGGCACGCACCAGTCACAGACCGTTTGGCTGCATCTGCCCGCTTTGCGGACCTCGCTGGTTCTTTGCGACTATCGCTGCGTTGCTCCTCCTCGCAATGGAATCACCATTCCTCGTCGTCGCGCCTTGCGCTAGTCGCAAAGCCCTGCGCGATCTTCCGCAACAGGTGTGAGAAATGTGGGCTAGGGTGGATCGGGAAAGGGGGGCAGGGGCCGGGGCCCCAGCTTGTCGCACGATCTGATTGTGACAGGAAGCCCGGCGCCTGCGTCCAATTGATGCGTGAATAGACCAACCGGCGCGACGGGTATCCCGGCTGGGTGGGCGCGAGTCCTCAATTTTTCGGACAGCTGAATGCGGGGCAAGCGGCGGGAAGCCAGTGATCGCACAGGCCGCATGTCTGATACCGTGCGGGAAGATTGGTCCCCTGCCCCTGCCCCTTTCTCGAAAGCACCTACACGCACGACGCCAGCGCCACGCCCTACGGTGCTTGCTGATCCAGCAAGGCCTGCCATTCCTCGGGTGTGTTGACGCCGCGCAGCCGGGCTCGGGTCGCAGCATCGGCGGGTAATGCGTGGATGCGCAGATGTTGCTGCAGGGCTTTCAGCGATCGATGTCCCGGGCTGTCGCCGCTGACGGCGTACTGCATCCAGCGTCGCGTTTCCGGTGTCACCCGCAGCGCCATCGGCAAAGGCTCCTCGCCGTAGCGGCAAACGGCTCGCCCGATCTCGGTGGCCACCAGCAAGCCATCGAGCAATCCGCGCAGCAGGTTGGCGTCCAGCAAGGGCTGATCAATGGCGCTGACCAGCCAGCGTGATTCGGCCTCGCTGGCCGCAACGCTGGCAAGACCGCCCAGCGGACCGCGCTCGGGGAACTGATCCGGCACATGGGGATACTGTGGGTAGTTGCCGCTGACCAACACGCGGCTGCAGCCGGCGGCGCGCAACCACTCGGCGCAGCGGTCGATCAGGCGCTGTCCGTGCCAGACCAGCTGCGCCTTGTCGGCGCCCATTCGCTGCGACCGGCCGCCGGCCAGCACCACACCCAGGCAATCGCCATTGCTGTCCATGACCGCATCATGGACCCAGTGCAGCGTTCAGCGCCAGTCAGCTCGGGGCTGAGGGGCAGCCGAAGGTCAGGACGCGGGCTGCGGTATTCGAATCATCGTGCCCGTGTCGACCCCGAATTCGCGCAAGCGGGCCAGTGCTGCCTGATAGCTGGCCTCGTCAATCGTGGGCGTGCGCGCATAGACCCAGGCCAGTTTGGCGTCGGGGGTGGCGATCAGCGCCACCTGCTGGTTCTGTTGCAGGGCGATGATCCAGAACTCGGTCGAGAACGGCCAGATGAAGCGCGCCTTCATGCGCGCGCCGGACTCGTCCAGCGCCCAGGCCACGCCTTCCCAGCGCTCCTCGGGTGAATCCATGGTGCGGCGAAAGTAGTAGAGATCGTCCAGACGGCCGTCGCTACGCTGCACATACTCCACCCGCGCAGCCACCTTGCCGCGTTCGGCGAAATAGGGCACGTTGGCAAGGATGTACCAGCTGCCCAGCATATCCTCGCGGGCGATGGTCGGAAGCGCCGCCCGCGCCTCAGTGTTGCGCGTGGAGGTGGCTGCGCAGCCGAGCATCAGCAGCGGCAGCAACAGCAGTGCGAGCCAGCGAATCGAAAGCATGCGTGCAGCGTTCATCAGAGAGGTTCCGGTGGAGCAATCAAGCGGTGGCCGCGGGTCAGGGCGGTTCGAAAACGACAAGGTCGCCGATGCCTTGGCGCGCGCCAGAAATGAAAAGCCTAGTCTTCCTGTTGTCTACGGGGCCTTAAATCGGCGCCACAAGAACGTGAGCGCGGCGCCTTGAGCGCATCACCGGCACTGATTCTGGCGGTGACCATGTTGTTGCTGGGCAAGGTCTACGCGCGTTCGGGCGTGCTTCCGGCCTATACCCCGGAAGTCATCAACCGGCTGGTGATCTGGCTGTTCCTGCCGGCGCTGGTATTGAAAGCCGTGCACGGCTTGCACTTCGACCCCCGTCTGCTGGTGCTGATCGGCACGCCCTGGCTGCTGGCAGCAGTCACCGTGGCGGTGGTTCTGTCGCTGCAGAGATGGCTCGGCTGGCCACGGGAAGTCAGCGCCTGCCTGCTGCTGTGCGTGGCCCTGGGCAATACCGCTTTCCTGGGCTATCCGATGATCGAGGCCACCCTGGGGGCGGCGGCGCTGCCCTATGCGGTGGTCTACGACCAGCTCGGATCCTTCCTGTTGCTGTCGAGTTTCGGCGTGATGGTGGTGGCCGTGTACAGCGGTGCCCGACGGCCGCCGTGGTGGACCGTGCTGCGCAAGATCGTCACCTTTCCGTCCTTCGGCGCTCTGCTGCTGGGCCTGCTGCCGTGGCCACGGCCGCCGCTGCTCGAAGGCCTGATCGACAGTCTGGCCGGGCTGCTGGTGCCACTGGCCATGTTCGCGGTCGGTTTCCAGCTCAAGCTGGTGCCGCCGCGCGCCTATGCCCTGCCGATGCTGGCCGGGCTTGGACTCAAGCTGCTGCTGCTGCCGGCGCTCGCCTTCGGCATCGCCCATCTGGCCGGTGCCGAAGCGCTGCTGACGGCGGTCAACACCCTGCAGTCGGCCATGCCGGCCATGATCACCGCCGGCGCCCTGGCCATCGACGCCCGTCTGGCCCCGGATCTGGCCGCCGCACTGGTCGGCTACGGCATCCTGATCTCGGTGCTGTGGCTGCCCTTGTTGGCGAAGCTGGTGCTAGCGGTGGTGTAGCCGGAGCGGCGAGGGGCGTGAAGGGGACTCGGGACACGGGACACGGGACACGGGACACGGGACACGGGACACGGGACACGGGACACGGGACACGGGACACGGGACACGGGACTCGGGACTCGGGACAAAACCCCAGGCGTCATTGCGAGCCACCTGTCTCGGCCCGACACTGCGCACGGGTCATGAACCCTGGCAGGTACGAAGCGGCCTTGAGGAGGGACGCGCGCCTGCGCGGCCGCTCTTGATCTCCGCTCAGCGCAAAGCGGCGCCGCAGCGCGGCGCCCTCCACAGCAGCGCCCCGACACCCCCGGTGCCCGGCGCTGGAATGCGGTTCATGGAGAGCGTAGCGAAGAAATCCAGGACCTGCGACTCCAGCTCTGGATGCTTCCCCCGGATCAGCTCCGGCGTCGCAATGACGCGGGCTCTGGTGGGTCCAGACTTGTCTGGACGCTCCTGGTCTGGTGTCTGAGAAGCCTCCAGACAAGTCTGGACCTACAGCAACCCAAAGCCCTGTAGCCTTTTCCCGTGCCCCGTGCCCCGTGCCCCGTGCCCCGTGCCCCGTGCCCCGTGCCCCGTGCCCCGTGCCCCGTGCCCCCGACTTCCTTCGGCGTGTTTCGCGCTGGTGCTACAGCCCGAAGGCCCGCGCCGCACCCATCAGGGTGGCGGTGCCCAGCAGGGCAAACATGGCCGCGACGATGGCATGCACCAGCCGCACCGGCATCTTGCGGGCGATGCCCTCGCCCATCAGCACGGCCGGCACGTTGGCAATCATCATGCCGAGCGTGGTTCCTGCAACCACGGCGATCAGGGCCTGATACTGGGCGGCCAGTGCCACGGTCGCGATCTGGGTCTTGTCGCCCATCTCGGCCAGGAAAAAGGCCAGCAGCGTGGTCAGAAACACACCATGTCTCGACGCTGGCTGCTGTTCCCTGTCAAGTTGATCCGGGATCAGGATCCAGATGGCCATGGCCAGGAAAGACAGTCCGAGCACCCAGCGCAGTGCAATCGGGCCAAGCCAGGTGGTGATCCAGGTGCCGACCGCGCCCGCCAGCGCATGATTGACCAGCGTGGCCACCAGTATGCCGAGAATGATCGGCCACGGCCGCCGATAGCGTGCGGCCAGCACAAAGGCCAGCAGCTGCGTCTTGTCGCCGATCTCGGCGAGGGCGACGATGCCGGTTGAAACCAGAAATGCTTCCATGGGGGACTCCAGGGCCGGCACAAGGCAATGACCACAACGCACCCCGGCCCTGGCGGCGCATTCTGGTCAAAGGTCTGGCCAAGCTCGAACTGCCTGCGCCATGGTCGGTAGACCAAGCATGTTGACGCAAGCCCCCGTCAGCTTCGACAGGGCGGCTACTCCCCAGTGACGTCTGGAAGGCTAGCACAAGGCCGTCGAGCGCCGTCTCAGCCTCTGAGACAGGCAGCGCCCAGATTGGCCTCGTCGTCCGCACCGGAGTTGCCTGATGAAACGCGAATCGAAGCCCCTGTCCCTGCCGCCCCGTTTGCTGCGTGCCCTCTGGATCTGGCTGGCGCTGACGCCGCTGGTGGCCTTGCTGCCGCGGTCCAGCGCCGAGGCCGTCGGCCTGCTGGCGCATCCGGTGTTCTGGTGCGCAATGCTGCCAGCACTGGTGCTGTTGCCCTATCTGAAACAGTTCCTGCCTGGACCTGCCCTCGAAGCCCAGCGCCGGGCCCGCCGCCCGGCCGCGCAGGCTCGTCGGCGTGCACGTGCTCAGCGCAGACTTCGGGCAGCGGCCTGATGGTTTCCGCGTAGGCGCAAGCCGCGAGACATCCTCGTGGTCGCGACGCAAGGTCGCTCCTACAGAAGGCGCAGCATTCGTAGGAGCGCATTCACGGCGCGACCGGCGAGGCCGCGACGGGCTCAGGCCTGAACCGGCCCGGTCGAGCGCCGCAGCCTCAGGGTGTACGGCACCCGCACCATCTGCCCGGAGTGCGGCGTGCGAATGGCGGCCAGCAGTTCCATCGTTGCAATACGCCCCATCTCGTCCGTGGGCTGATGCACCGTGGTCAGCGCCGGGAAGATCTGGCTGGACATCGGCGTGTCGTCGAAGCCGCAAACCGAGAGATCTCCGGGTACCCGCAGATTGCGCTCCAGAGCCACCCGGATCACACCGGCAGCCATGTCGTCGTTGGCCGCGAACACGGCTGACGGTCTTTGCTTCAGGTCGAGCAGAGCAGTAGCCGCGTGCACCCCGGAATCGAAGGAGAACTCGCCCTGCACCACCAGCGCCGGGTCGAATTTGATGCCGGCTCGTTCCAGCCCCTGCTTGTAGCCGTTCAGTCGCCAACCGCTGGCGCCGTGGGCCGGATGGCCGACGATGTGGCCGATACGGCGATGACCGAGGCTGGCCAGATGGGTGACGATGTCGAAGGCGGCCCGGGTTTCGTCCATGGCCACGCCGATGACCCCGCTCTGGATCTTGGGCGAGACGCTGGCAAAGGGAATATCGAGTTCCGCCAGTCGCTGCAGCAGCGCCGGTGAATCGGTGATCGGTGGCGTCAGCAGCAGCCCATCCGGACGCGACCGGGCGATCAGGTCTTCGGTCGCGGCAACAATGCGTTCGTCCTCGTCTTCCAGTGGGCACAGCATCATGTGGTAGTTCTCGGCCTCGCAGGCTTCAAGCACACCCTCGATGACGCCCATCAGATAGCTGGCAGAAGGATTGTTGTAGAGCAGGGCGATCAGATAGGACTTGCTGCCAGCCAGGCTGCGCGCAGACAGGTGCGGCGTGTACTTGAGTTCGTCCACGGCCTTCATGACCCGCAAACGGGTATCCTCACGCACATTGGGTTCGCGGTTGAGCACCCGCGAGACCGTCTTCATCGACACGCCGGCCACCTCGGCCACGTCTTCGATCCGCACTCTGACTGCCATGATTGCTCCTGGGTGTGTCGTGCTTGCAGGGCCTGAAGATCTGAATCTTAGCCCGGAGGCGAGGACTGACAACGCTGTCAGCGCCGCAGCAGTATAGCCCTGAGTCGAGTCGCTTTGATAACTCGCAAGCCATCTGGCAACTCCGTGGCAATGAATTGACCTTTGGGCGTCACCACCCGGACAGCGCTGCGCGCAGTTCGGGCTACCAGAGCCGTGGCTCCTGCCTTTGGTAGCCCGTTGTGCCGCGCAGCGGCTCAGCGGGGCTCTTCCTGGCGGGGCCAACAATATCGAACCAAATTGACAGCGCTATCATTTGGCGTAGTTTTGTCCCAGAATGTCGGCGCCGTGGCTTCGGGCGCGGCGCGCCTGTCTAGTCGGGCGCCTCTCGTCGGTTCCAGCATTGGGGAGCAAGGCTCATGACACCGCATTCAACCTCCGCGCCACAGTCACTGGCGCCGGTCAGCGAGGGTGATCACACGCGCTCGCTGATCATCCTGACTCTGCTGTTTTTCATGTGGGGTTTGTTGACTTCGTTGAATGACGTGCTGATTCCGCACCTGAAGTCGATCTACACCTTGAGCTACACCCAGGCCATGCTGGTGCAGTTCTGTTTCTTCGGCGCTTACTTCATTGTCTCGGTGCCGGCCGGCGTATTGATCAAGCGAATCGGCTACCAGCGCGGGGCGGTCACTGGCCTCATGATTGCCGCCAGTGGCTGTGCCTTGTTCTATCCGGCGGCACAGAGCGGCTACGCCCTGTTCCTGTTCGCGTTCTTCATCCTGGCCGCAGGCATCACCATTCTGCAGGTGGCCGCCAATCCCTACGTCACCGTGCTGGGTGATCCCAAGACGGCGTCCAGTCGGCTGACGCTGACCCAGGCCTTCAACTCCCTCGGCACCACTGTCGGCCCCTTGTTCGGCGGCATGCTCATCCTCGGTGGCGCGGCTGCCTTGGTGAGTGGCGACCTTTCACAGATGACAGCCACCGAGCAGGCCGCGTTCAAGGCCCAGGAAGCGGCCACGGTACAGGGCCCCTATCTGATGCTGGCTGCCGCGCTGCTGGCTTTGGCGGTGTTCTTTGCGCTGGCGAAACTGCCGAAGATCACCCATGCAGACGATCCCGCCGATGCCGCTGCGCCAGCCGTTGGCGCCTCGATCTTTCAACACCGCAACCTGGTGCTCGGCACCATCGCAATCTTCTTGTATGTCGGAGCCGAGGTCAGCATCGGCAGTTTCCTGATCAACTACTTCGGCGAGAGCCGGATCGCAGGTCTGGAAGAAGCGGCGGCTGCCAAGCTGGTCGCCTATTACTGGGGCATGGCGATGGTCGGTCGCTTCATCGGCTTCGCCGTGATGCGCAGGGTCAGTCCCGGCAAGACCCTGGCCTTCAACGCCGCCGGTGCCATGGCGCTGATCCTGACCAGCATCCTCAGCCATGGTCCGCTGGCGATGTGGTCGATCCTGGGCGTGGGTCTGTTCAATTCGATCATGTTCCCGACCATCTTCAGCATGGCTCTGCACCGCCTCGGCAAATTCACCGGTCAGGGATCGGGCTTGTTGTGCATGGCCATCGTAGGCGGCGCACTGGTGCCGCTGGTGCAGGGCATGGCTGCCGACCGCATCGGCATTCAGACGTCTTTCCTGGTGCCCTTGCTGTGTTACGGCTTCATCTTCTACTTCGGCGCCAAATACGCGCGGCTGCATCAGGGACCAGTCGGCACCGTGGCCCACTGAACATGGCGCGATCGGTTCTGCGCGCGGCCGGCAAGACCTGGTTGGGACTGTTGCTGGGCGTGCATCTGGCATGGTCGCTCACGCCATCGACGATGGCCGCCAGCCTGAGTCCGAGGCAAGTGCAGATCGTCAAGGCTGAAACCGGATACCAGATGTTGCTGGACGGGCGGCCCTTCCACGTCAACGGTGCCGGACTTGAGTCGGGCAATCTGGCGCAACTCGCGGCCAGTGGCGCGAACAGCTTTCGTACCTGGCGCACCGAGGGTGGCCGCCGCGTGCTCGATCGTGCCCTGGACCATGGCCTGATGGTCGCGATGGGCATCGAGATGGCCCGTGAGCGCCATGGGTTCGACTATGACGACGCGGCGGCGGTGGCCCGACAATTTGCGCGCGTGCGCCGGGAAGTCTCGGGCCTGAAGGACCATCCTGCGCTGCTGATGTGGGTGGTGGGCAACGAGCTGAACCTGGACGGCCACAATCCCAAGGTCTGGGACGCCGTCAACCAGATCGCCGAATGGATCCATCAGGAGGATCCCGATCACCCGGTGATGACCACTCTGGCCGGCTTCAACCCCGAACTGGCCGAGCAACTGCGAACGCGCGCGCCAGCCCTCGATCTGATCGGAATCCAGCTCTACGGCGACATCGTGCAGCTGCCTGCCAAGCTCGGCGCCAGTGCCTGGACCGGACCCTACATCGTCACCGAGTGGGGCCCGAGCGGCCACTGGGAAGTGCCGCAAACGGCCTGGGGTGCGCCAATCGAAGATGACAGCACGCGCAAGGCCGAGCTCTTGACCGATCGCTACCGGCGCTTCATCGCCAGCGACAGCCGCCAGTGCCTGGGTTCCTATGTTTTCCTCTGGGGCCAGAAACAGGAGCGCACGCCCACCTGGTATGGCATGTTCCTCAAGACCGGCGAGGCCACCGCTGCAGTCGATGCGATGCAGTATTCGTGGACCGGCCGCTGGCCGGGCAATCGAAGTCCGTCGATTTCGCCGCTGCGGATCGATGCACGACAGGCCGCCGACAGCGTGGTGTTGGCACCCAGGCAGCCCTATCTCGCCAGCGTTTCCAGCAATGATCCGGATGGCGACAGCCTGCAATTCGACTGGCGCCTGCTGCGCGAGAGTGAGGCCCGTAGCGTCGGTGGCGATGCTGAGGAGGTGCCGCGGGCAGTGCCGGTACGCATGCGCGCAGATGGCGCCGGCAGGTTGCAGTTCACCTCGCCGCGTCGATCCGGCAACTACCGTCTGTTCGTCACCGTGCGCGATGGTCGCGGCCATGCCGCGCACGCCAACATGCCATTCCGGGTGGAGAAGCTGCAGGCCAGGCCCTAGCGCGAAATGGGCCGCTGTGGGAGCGGGCTCTGCCCGCGATCAAAGTCCCGACAGCTTTGAGGTGCTGCGATCGCGGATGAATCCGCTCCCACAGGGTTGCTGCCAGACCCGGGCTCGCCGCTCAGGCGGCCGATCGCAGTGCCGGCCTGATGGCTGCAGCGGCGGCGCCCAGCAAACCGGCATGGGGATGCAGCACCGCCAGTGTGGGTACCTGCGCCATCGCTGCCCGGAAGCGGCCCTTGGCTTCAAAACACTCGCGGAAGGCCGACTCCTGCAGCTGCGGCAGCAACTTCGGCACCAGCCCGCCGCACAGGAAGGCGCCGTCCCAGGCCCCCAGCGTCAGCACCAGATCGCCGGCCACGCTTCCGAACACTTCGCAGAACATCTGCACAGCGCGCAGGCACAGCGGGTCGCCATGGCCAGCGCCGGCGGTGACGTCCTCGGGCGCGAGGGCGACCGCCGGCAGCATTCCGTGATTGATGCTGTGCAGCGCGCCGTGGAGGTTGACCAGGCCGCCGCCGCTGAGCAAACGCTCGTTGGAAACTCGTCCGAACTGGCGCGCGAGAATGCCGAGCACCTGCGCTTCCTCGGCGTTGGACGGCGCAAAGCCGACGTGTCCGCCCTCGGTTTCCAGCGCAATACTGCGGCCGTCGCGTACCAGCAGGGCACTGACGCCGAGCCCGGTACCCGGGCCAAGCACGGCATGGCTGCGCGAGGTCGATGGCCGCAAGCGCAACGCAGGGTTGCCGATCGGCACAAGGTCAGCTTCCTCCAGCAGCTGCGTTGCCAGAGCCTGAGCGGTAAAGTCGTTGATCAGCGCCAGTGACTCAAGGCCCAGCGCCCTGGCGACATCCGGGCCCGAAATCAACCAGGGATGGTTGGTGATCTGCGCAGTATCGCCGTCGACCCGACCTGCAACGGCAAACACGCCTGAGTGCAGATCACGTCCGCACACGCCGATTCCGGCCAGGTAGTGTTGCGCGGCAGCCACGAGTGTGGGAAAGCCCGCCGCTGCCACCTGACGCACGCTGTCCAGCAGCAGCGGCGCCGGCAGCATCGGATCGCCCAGCGCGAAGCGGGCATTGGTGCCGCCGATGTCGGCCAGCAAGACCAGGTGAGCGCTCATGGTTACAGGGTCAGGTGCGGGAATTGTCGAGGTCCGAGGACGACACTGATCCCGAACTGCCAGCTCGCGCTGGTCGTCGGGATGCAATGCCGGAGATCGGCGGTCTGTACCCCGCCGCTGCCAGCCGTGAATCGACTGGCGCGAGTAAATCCGATCGTTGACAACGCTGTCAACAAGCGCGTATTAATTCGCCCCCAGTGGCCAGCCGCCGGATATGCGGAGGCGGCCCAGTCGCGAATGTCCGGGGAGGGAGATTCATGCAGAGCGCGATCGCAGCCAGAGCGGCGAACCGTCCGCGTACCCGCGGCGGGTCGCACTTGGGCCTTGCCTGGCTGCTGACCCTGGCGCTTGGTTGCCCGGCCCTGGCCCAGCCTGCCGAAACTGTGCCGTCGTCGGTCGCGGATCCCTCCCGGTGGCCGGCGCTGACTTCGCCCATCGCCAACGATGCCGACATCGAGGCCCAGATCCGTGAACTGCTGGGCACGATGACCGTGGAAGAAAAGGTCGGCCAGATCATCCAGGGCGACCTCGGCAGCGTCACCCCGGCAGACCTGCTCGAATACCGGCTGGGTTCAGTGCTGGCCGGCGGCAATTCCGATCCGGGCGGTCGCTACAACGCGACGCCAGCCGAATGGCTGGCGCTGGCCGACGACTTCTATCAGGCCTCGATGGACACCAGCCGCGGCGGCAAGGCGATTCCGGTACTGCTGGGCATCGATGCCGTCCACGGCCACAACAATGTGGTCGGCGCGACGCTGTTCCCGCACAACATCGGGCTCGGCGCGGCTCACGATCCGGCGCTGGTGGCGCGGATCGCCCGAGCCACCGCCATCGAGTTGCGCACCACCGGTTTCGAATGGACCTTCGCGCCCACAGTCACCGTGCCCCGCGATGACCGCTGGGGCCGTACCTATGAAGGTTATTCGGAAGACCCGGTGCTCGTGGCCAGCTACGCCACCGCCGTGGTCGAAGGTCTGCAAGGCAAGGTCGGCTCGCCGGAGTTTCTCGATGCCAGCCATGTCCTGGCCTCGGCCAAGCACTTCATCGGCGACGGTGGCACCAGCGGCGGCAAGGACAAGGGCGATACCCGCGTGTCCGAGTCCGAACTGCGCGACATCCACGGCGCCGGACACATCCAGGCCCTGAAGGCCGGCACGCAGACCGTGATGGCATCGTTTTCCAGCTGGAACGGCGAGAAGATGCACGGCAATCGCAGTCTGCTGACCGACGTGTTGAAGCAGCGTCTGGGTTTCGACGGCTTTGTCGTCGGTGACTGGAATGGCCACGGCGAGGTCAGCGGCTGCAGCAACGAAAGCTGTCCGGCGGCACTCATTGCCGGTCTGGACATGTATATGGCGCCCGATACCTGGAAGGCCCTCTACCACAACACGCTGGCCCAGGTGCGGGATGGGTCGATCCCGATGGAACGGCTGGACGATGCGGTCTCGCGCATTCTGCGGGTCAAGTTCCGTCTGGGCCTGTTCGATGCTGGCGCACCCTCAGCGCGCGCTCTCGGTGGCCACTTCGAACAACTGGGCAGCAGCGAACATCGCGCGTTGGCGCGCGCCGCAGTGCGCCAATCGCTGGTATTGCTGAAAAACAACGGCGGACTGCTGCCCCTGCCCGCGAACAGCCGTGTTCTGGTGGCAGGCGACGGTGCCGACAACATCGGCAAACAGGCCGGCGGCTGGACGCTGAGCTGGCAGGGCACCGGGGTGACGCCGGCTGATTTCCCCAACGCCGAATCGATCTGGGCCGGCATCCAGGCTGCGGTCGCGGCTGGCGGTGGCGAAAGTGAGCTGTCGGCAACCGGCGACTACAGCGAGCGACCCGATGTCGCCATCGTCGTCTTCGGTGAGGATCCCTACGCCGAGTTCATCGGTGACATCCCGGCGCTGGCCTACCAGCCCGGACAGGCCGGCGATCTGGCCCTGATCCGCCGTCTCAAGGCCGACGGTATTCCGGTGGTGGCGGTGTTCCTGTCGGGCAGGCCGCTGTGGGTCAATCGAGAGATCAACAGCGCCGATGCCTTCGTTGCCGCCTGGCTACCGGGATCGGAAGGCGGCGGCATCGCCGATGTGTTGTTCCGGACACCGACGGGCGAGATTGCCCACGATTTCAGCGGACGACTGTCCTTCTCCTGGCCGCGCTCCGCAGTGCAGACGCCGCTCAATCAGGGCCAGAGTTGTTATGACCCGCAGTTTCCAGTGGGCTACGGACTCAGCTATGCACAGGGCGGCGAACTGGAGCTGCTGTCGGAGCAATCGGGTCTGGCCGATCTCGATCAGCAGCCTGGTCTGTACTTTGGTCAGGGCAAACTGGCGCCGGGCTGGTCGCTGATGATGGCTGACGGTGCCGAGGAAGGTGCCGCGCTGACGGCGCTGCCCAGCGGCGATCTGGCGCGACATCTGACGGTGCTTGCCGCTGATCACAAGGCCCAGGAAGATGCTCGCCGCCTGCAATGGGATGGCGGTGGCGAAAGCCGCTTCTGGCTGCAGGCCGCCACGCCGCAGGATCTCAGCCGCGAGGCCCAGGCCGGGGCGATGCTGGTGCTCAGCCTGCGGCTGGACAGCAAGCCCGAGGCCCCGGTCAGCCTGTCATTGGGCTGCGGCGATGGCTGCGAGGGGGCCGTCTCGCTGGATGCAGCGCTGGCCGACCTGCCGCTGTCGATCTGGACGCGTCTGGCCGTACCCCTGTCCTGCTTTGCGCGCGCCGGCGCCGATCTTTCGCGCGTCGAGCGCATGGCCGAGCTGCGCACCAGCGCCTCGCTGTCGCTGTCGCTCTCGGGGCTGGCGCTGTCTCCCGAGCATGACCTTGTGCTCAGCTGCGACGCTGCTGAGTGAAGTGGCGAAGCTACCGTTCATCCGAACCCGGGCCTGATCCTGCATGAAAGCAAGACTGAATTGCACATTAACGATTGACAACGCTGTCAATTCGACGTGCAATGCCCACCCACCCGGCGCCCGACCTGCCGTCGTGCGCGTCTGTCCACCCGTCGTCTGTGAATGTCCCTGGAGGGAGAGTCCATGAAGCAAGCGCACCCTATCCCGAAGCAGCGGTTGCTGACTGCCGCCCTTCTGCTGGCCCTGGCCGGTCAATCGACCTATGCCCAGAACGTAGATGCGGACAACGACGACGCCAGGCAGGCGGCCGAACTTGACGAGATCGTGGTCAAGGGCATCCGCGGCAGCATGACCTCGTCGATGAATCTCAAGCGCGACTCGACCGGTGTGGTCGACGGCATCGTCGCCGAGGACATCGGCAAGTTCCCGGACACCAATCTGGCCGAGTCGCTGCAGCGCATCACCGGCGTGTCGATCGACCGCTCCAACGGCGAGGGCTCTAGGGTCACGGTGCGTGGCGTTGGCCCCGACTTCAATCTGGTGCTGCTCAATGGCCGTCAGATGCCGGGTTCCAGCATTGGCGAAACCGGCCCCAGCAACTCCCGCGCCTTCGATTTCGCCAATCTGGCCTCGGAAGCCATCGCCGAAGTCGAGGTCTACAAGACCGGCCGTGCCGCAACCCCCACCGGCGGCATCGGCGCCACCATCAACATCAAGACCGCCAAGCCCTTGGAAGCCCCGGGCTTCCGCGCCAATGTCGGCGTCAAGGGCGTGCATGACACGTCCAACGGCAATCTGCCCGATTCCCTGCAAGGCAGTGACTTCACGCCGGAAATTTCCGGCATCTTCAGCAACACCAGCGAGGATGGCCGCTTCGGCATTGCCCTGACCGGCAGCTACCAGGAGCGTGATCTGGGCTACAACCAAGCCGCCGTGCCGGGTGGCTGGCGTGCCTTTGCCGGTGACGAGAACAACTGGGGCACGATCCCGCAGCCGGGCACACCGGGCTCGGAGAACATCATCAATCGACCCGATCCCACCGACACCTACTCGGTGCCGCAGAACCTGCTGTACAGCGTCAACGGCCTCAAGCGCCAACGCACCAACGGCCAGCTGACACTGCAGTTCGCGCCGTCCGATACCGTCACCACGACGCTCGACTACACCTACTCGCAGAACAAGATTCAGCAGCAGCGCAACGAGTTGTCCGTGTGGTTCAACTACGGCCCATCCAGCAGTTCCTGGACTGATGGCCCGGTGGCGGGGCCCAATTTCTACTCGGAAACCATCAATCCGGCCAACAGCGATCTGGCCATGGCCGGCGCCGAATTTGCCACCAAGAGCGAAAATGACTCGATTGGCTTCAATGTCGAATGGGACGTCAATGACAGTCTGGGTCTGGAATTCGATGTCCACAGCTCGAAGGCGGAAACCGGCGCCGACAGCCCCTACGGCTCGAATGCGGTACTCGGCACCGCTGGATTCTTCCGTGGCACCACCTCGGTCGATTTCACCCGTGACTTCCCTGTCTTGAGTGTCGCCCTGCCACCGGGCATGACCACGATCGACCCCGCCGGCATGCTGGTGACCGGTTCCAGCTTCCGCAACAGCTACATGAAATCTGAAGTCGATCAGGGCCAGATTCGCGGCCACTTCGAATTCGCCGAAGCATCGCGCCTGGACTTTGGGGTCAGCGCCACCACCGTCAAGAATCGCACCGCCTTTTCCAACGTGCAGCGCGACACCTGGGGCGGCGCGACCAGTGTCGACGACTACCCGGACAGCATCTGGCGTCTGGACAACATGGGTAATTACTTCGACGCTATCAACGGCGGCGGCAGCCCCGATCTGTTCGGTCAGTTCTTCACCTTCGACTTCGAAACCGTGCGGCAGCTGGCGGCTGCGGCGGCAGGCGACGAATCCCTCTATCTGCGCTCGGACGTGTTCACGACGGACCGCCGTGTCGAAGAGAAATCGAAGAGTGCCTACCTGCAATACAGCACGACCTTCGACACGGCCATGCCGGTCAACCTGAACGCCGGTGTGCGTTTCGAGAAGACCGATGTCACCTCCACCGCACTGGTGCCGACCGCCACCGGCATCCTCTGGGTGTCGAACAACGAATTTGCCGTGCAATTCGGCGACCCCGACTACACGACGCTCAAGGGTGACTACCAGTACACGCTGCCCAATCTGGATCTGTCGATCGAGACCTCGGCTGACACCATCCTGCGCTTCAGCTATGGCCAGAGCATCGGTCGACCGGGTTGGGGTGATATCCAGGGAGGCCAGACGCTCAATCAGTTGGCCCGCATCGACGGCGGCAGCGGCGCTCAGGGCAATCCCGGCCTGAAACCGCTGGAGTCGGAGAACTTCGACGTTTCCTTCGAGTGGTACTACGGTGAGTCCAGCTACATGTCGCTGGGCTATTTCCGCAAGAACATCGACAACTACATCGGTGTCACCACCATCGCGGCGACGCCCTTTGACCTGAATACGCCTGCCGGCGGCGTGTACTTCTCGGAGGCAGTGGCCAACGGCTGCGCGACCTCGGACATCACCTGCATACGCAACTACATCTTCGACAACCATGACGGCGACCCGGGCGTCGTGCGCGGTCCCGACGATGCCAATGGCAACCGCACCGGCACCATTGCCGGGCAGCCGGGTGATCCGATCGCGACCTTCCGCATCACCACGCCGGCCAACCAGCGCTCTGCTTCCCTGGATGGTTGGGAGTTCAACATCCAGCACGTCTTCGGCGACACCGGTTTCGGTCTCTCGGCCAATTACACGATGGTCGATTCCAGCCTGGACTACGACAACTACAACCGCGGCGAACAGTTTGCGCTGGAAGGCGTGAGTGATTCCGCCAATCTGGTCGGCTTCTACGAGAAACATGGATGGTCGGTGCGCCTGGCCTACAACTGGCGCGATGAGTTCCTGGCCGGTCGTTTCGATGGCAGCGGACTGCCCAATCCGGTCTATACCGAAGCCTATGGTCAGTGGGACATGAACGTCGGCTACCAATGGAGCGATCAGCTGTCCTTCCAGTTCGAGGGCATCAATCTCACCGACGAGATCCAGCGCTTGCATGGACGCACGCAAAACCAGGTCCTGTACGTGACCCAGACCGGCCCGCGCTATATGGTCGGCTTCCGCTACAAGTTCTGATGAAGGCATGAATGCGGGACGTGCTGCATGATTGAACAATCAGGCAGCGGAGAAGGCCGCTGATTCAGCGGCTTTCTCGTTTGGGCAACGCACACGTGTGGGAGCGGGCTTTGCCCGCGATCGGTGCTCGGGTACCCGCGGATGATCGCGGGCAAAGCCCGCTCCCACAGGGTCGTCACGGTCTGGATCGGAGCGACGAACTACACTCTGAACGACCAGGCCTGGAAACTCGGGTGAGAGCAAAACGGTGAGTGCTGCCATCAACCATGTGGTCATCGTCGGCGGCGGTTCCGCCGGTTGGCTGACCGCCGCCCTGATTGCCGCCGAGCACGGCAGCGCTGTCGGTGGGCACCTGCAGGTGAGCTTGCTGGAGTCGCCGGACGTCGCGCCCATCGGCGTCGGCGAGGGCACCTGGCCGACGATGCGCGATACGCTGCGGCGGATCGGCGTGTCTGAAAGCACCTTCGTGCGCGAGTGCGATGCCGCTTTCAAGCAAGGTTCGCAGTTTGTCGGCTGGATCAATGGTCGCGGTGACGACTACTACTTCCATCCCTTCGTGCTGCCCCAGGGTTATGGCGAGGCCAATCTGGTGGGCGAATGGTTGCGCAGTCACGCCAACGTGCCCTTTGCCGATCTGGTCAGCTTCCAGCCGCATCTGTGTGTGGCCGGCAAGGCCCCCAAGCAGGCACAGACGCCCGAGTTTGCCGCCGTCGCCAACTACGCCTACCACCTGGATGCGGGCAAGTTCGGATTGTTCCTGCGCCGGCATTGCGTCGAACACCTGGGCGTGGTCCATGTGCTGGATCACATGGTGGGGGTCAACACGCGCGACAATGGCGACATTGCCTCGGTGCAGACCCAGGAGCATGGTGCTCTGGTCGGCGATCTCTTTGTGGATTGCACCGGGATGCGCTCGCTGTTGCTCGGCCAGCACTACGGGGTCGGGCTGATTCCGCAGCGCCAGATACTGTTCAACGATTCTGCCCTGGCCGTGCAGGTGCCCTACGCCCAGGCCGACGCGCCGATCGCCTCGCACACCATCTCCACGGCACAGAGCAACGGCTGGATCTGGGATATTGGCTTGCCCACTCGGCGCGGCGTCGGCCATGTCTATTCCAGCGCCCACACCAGCGACGACGCGGCTGCGCAGGAACTGCAGCAGTACCTGGCCCGCAGTGGCGCGCCTGATCCCCATCTGACACCGCGCAAGCTCAGTTTCGAGCCGGCTTACCGTGAGCGCTTCTGGGAGCGCAACTGTGTTGCCATCGGTCTCTCGTCGGGCTTCATCGAGCCGCTGGAGGCCTCAGCGCTGGCTCTGGTCGAACTGTCCGCCGCCATGCTCAGCGACGAGATGCCGACCACCGTCGAGCGTATGGCCATCGTGGCGCGGCGCTTCAACGATGCCTTCAGCTATCGTTGGAGCCGCGTCATCGATTTCCTGAAGTTGCACTATGTACTCAGCCAACGCCGCGACACGCCCTATTGGCGGGATCACTGCCGCCCTGAATCGATCCCGGATCGGCTGAAGGAACAACTGGCACTGTGGCGGCAGCAGTCGCCTTCGCGTTACGACCTGCATCGGGTGGAGGAAATGTTCCCCAGCGCCAGTTATCAGTATGTGCTGTACGGCATGGGTTTTCGTCCTGATCCACACCTGGCGCCGCGGCGCTCGGATCAGCCGCAGCTGGCCGACCGCGCCTTTCGCGAGGCCGCCAGCCTGTCTCGACGGATGCTGGCGGCGCTGCCCAGCCACCGTGAACTGATCGATCACATCCACCGGCACGGTCTGCCCCGCGCCTGATTCGGCGCCCACCCCAGTTCGAGCGAGCCCACTGCCACATGGCCAATCACCAGCTGTTGAACAACATCGAGCACAAGAATCTGCGCATCCGTACCGAGCACAGTGCCGAACTGGGCGACGGGCTCATGAGCGCGCTGACCTTTCCTGCCGAATTCCGCAGCATCCAGGCGCACTATCCGATCGTATTCCGACAGACCTCCGCCGCTGGCGATTACCAACCACTGGCCCTGTTTGGTCTGCACGAAGGCCAGAATCTGTTTCTGGACGGGCATGGCTGGGACGCCAGCTATGTGCCGATGGCCATCGAGCGCCAGCCCTTTCTGATCGGTCGTAGTGGCGATGAACTGGTCATCCATGTCGACATGGACAGCCCGCGTATCAGCGGGGAGCAAGGCACTCCCGTGTTCCTGCCCCACGGGGGCACCAGCGAGTACCTCGAGCACATCAATTCACTGCTGCTCGCCATCCATCAGGGCATCGAGAGCACCCCGGCCTTTGTCGCCGCGCTGGTGCAACACGAACTGCTGGAGTCCTTTGTTCTCGACATTGATCCGGGTGACGGCTCGCAGAATCGCCTGGCCGGGTTTCACACCATCAATGAAGAGCGTCTGCAGGCACTGTCGGGCGCTGCGCTGGAAGCGCTGGCCCGCAGCGGCCACCTGCTGCCGATCTACATGGCGGTAGCTTCGATCTCCAAGTTCCGCGAACTGATCGAGCGCTTCCGCCGTGAGCGGTCCCGTGCCTGAAGCCGTGCGCGAAATGGCCCTGGCCGAGGCAGCCACGCTGCCGGAGGCCTTGCTGCGCGCCAACAGGCCGATCCTGGTGCGTGGTCTCGTGGCACACTGGCCGAGTGCCCGCGCCGGACGAGAATCGGCTGCTGCAGCGGCAGACTATCTTCGCCACCACTATCAGGGTGAGGCAGTGGTGGCCTGGCAGGGCGCGCCCGAACACCAGGGGCGCTTCTTCTACAATCGGGATTTCAGCGGCTTCAACTTCAGCGTCACTCGCACGCGCCTTGATCAGCTGCTGGACCTGCTTG
Source organism: Rhodanobacteraceae bacterium (assembly GCA_024234055.1). Classification (NCBI taxonomy): domain Bacteria; kingdom Pseudomonadati; phylum Pseudomonadota; class Gammaproteobacteria; order Lysobacterales; family Rhodanobacteraceae; species Rhodanobacteraceae bacterium. The sequence goes on along the minus strand of JACKOW010000010.1, from coordinate 61,812 downwards.
TCGCGAGCTCCGGCGAACTCGATGCGCCTGCCCTGTACATTGGTTCGACCACGGTCGACACCTGTCTGCCCGGATTTCGCGCAGCCAATGAGTTGCCCTTCGGCGACCTCGACCCACTGGTCAGCGTCTGGATCGGCAATCGTACCCGCATCGCCGCCCATCATGATGTGCCCGACAATCTGGCCTGTGTCATCGCCGGTCGCCGTCGCTTCACCCTGTTTCCTCCGGGGCAGGTGGGCAATCTCTACATTGGCCCGCTTGATTTCACGCCCGCTGGGCAAGCGATCAGCCTGGTCGATTTCGCCCAGCCAGACCTCGCCCGCCATCCGCGTTTTGTCGAGGCGCTGGCGCACGCCCAGGTGGCGGAACTGGAAGCTGGCGATGCGTTGTTTGTGCCCAGCCTCTGGTGGCACCACGTAGAGGCGCTGGATGCGTTCAATGTGCTGATCAACTACTGGTGGCGACAGGTGCCCGCCTACATGGACTCACCCATGAATGCGCTGATGCTGGGACTGATGACCCTGAGGGATCTGCCCAGCGCCGAACGCCAGGCTTGGCAGCAGCTGTTCCAGCACTACATCTTCGAAGCCGACGAGCGCACTGCGGCTCATATTCCGGAATCAGTGCGCGGCGTGCTCAAGACCTTCGACGCCGACGCCACCCGCAGTCTGCGCGCGCGCTTGCTCAAGCGCCTGAACCGTTGAGGACATCACAGATGCGCAATCAGCCAATCAAACGCGTGATCATCGCCGGCGGCGGCACCGCCGGCTGGATGGCGGCGGCTGCGATATCCAAGATCCTGGGCCGCCAGCTCGACATCAAGCTGATCGAGTCCGACGAGATTTCCACCGTGGGCGTGGGCGAGGCCACCATCCCGACCCTGGTGACCTTCCATCGCCTGCTCGACATCAACGAGCAGGCATTCATGGCGGCCACCAATGCGACCTTCAAACTTGGCATCCGCTTCGAGAATTGGCGCGACCGCGGCCTGGACTACATCCATTCCTTCGGCCTGACCGGTACCGACCACTGGACCGCCGGCTTCCAGCATTTCTGGCACAAGGGCCGCGAGCGCGGACTGGCCGGCGACTACGGTGACTACTGCCTGGAGCTTCAGGCGGCTGAACAGAGTCGCTTCGCGCACTTGCCGCGCGGCGCCATGAACTACGCCTTCCATCTGGATGCCGGGCTCTATGCGCGCTTCCTGCGTCAGTTCAGCGAGGGCTTTGGTGTGCAGCGCATCGAAGGCAAGATCGTCGAGGTCCGCTGCGACCCCGAGTCCGGCGATATTGCTGCGCTGCGACTGGATTCCGGCCTGGAGCTCGAAGGCGATCTGTTCATCGATTGCACCGGATTCCGCGCGCTGCTGATTGGGCAGACACTGGGCATCGGCATCGAGGATTGGTCACACTGGCTGTTTTGCGACAGCGCCATCGCTGTGCAGACCGAGTCGACAGGGCCGGCCATTCCCTATACGCGCTCCATCGCCCACGATGCTGGCTGGCAGTGGCGTATTCCGCTGCAACATCGGGTCGGCAACGGTCTGGTCTACAGCAGCCGCCATCTGGACGATGCCCAGGCCAGGGCCACGCTGCTCGACCATATCGAAGGTGAACTGCGCACCGAGCCGCGCGTGATCCGCTTCCGCCCGTGCCAGCGCCTGCAGACCTGGCACAGGAACTGTGTGGCCATCGGTCTCTCCAGCGGCTTCCTGGAACCGCTGGAGTCGACCAGCATCCATCTGATCCAGCGCGGCATCATCCGCTTGATGCAGATGTTTCCGGGACAGGGCATCTGCCAGGCCGACATCGACGAATACAACCAGCAGACCCGAGCCGAGATCGAGCACATCCGCGATTTCATCGTGCTGCACTACCACGTCACCGAACGTCAGGACACCGACTTCTGGCGTGCCTGCCGCGAACTCGACATCCCGCCCAGCCTGCGTCATCGCATTGACCTGTTCCGCCAGACCGGGCGCGTATTCCGCGTACCCAACGAACTGTTCGCCGAGAACTCCTGGATCCAGGTGATGCTCGGCCAGGGAATCATGCCTGAACGGCACCATCCATCAGCGGATCTGATGGGTGACGCCGAGCTGGCCGGTTTTCTCGAAGGCATCCGCAAACAAGTCGCGATGAGCCTGCGCCAGTTGCCCAGCCACCAGGAATACGTCGAGCGCTATTGCCCGATGGCGAAGGGTTGATTCTCGGCAAACACGCACCATCAAGGCCCAGCCACCGTAGCGGAGCAAGCTCCGCTACCAGAGCGTCGGTGCACGAGGCTCTGGTAGTGCCGAGCTTGCTCGGCAGGGATTGCGGCTCTTCGGGCATGCGGCAAAAGCCCAAGCACAAGCCCGGCAGAAGCAGCGGAGCAAGCTCCGCTCTACCAGAGCGTCGGTGTACGAGGCCTTGGTAGTGCCGAGCTTGCTCGGCAGGGTGTGCCCGCCCTCAGCCTTGCCGCTTCATCGACTGGAAGAACTCGTCGTTGGACTTGGTGCTCTTCATCTTGTCGAGCATGAATTCCATCGCCGCGGTTTCGTCCATCGAGTGCAGCAGCTTGCGCAGGATCCAGATCTTCTGCAGCGGTTCGGCCGCCAGCAGCAACTCCTCGCGGCGGGTGCCCGAGCGGTTGATGTTGATGGCGGGATAAATGCGCTTTTCGGCGATACGACGTTCCAGGTGCACTTCCATGTTGCCGGTGCCCTTGAACTCTTCGTAGATGACCTCGTCCATCTTCGAACCGGTCTCGACCAGCGCCGTCCCGAGAATGGTCAGCGAACCGCCTTCCTCGACCTTGCGCGCGGCACCGAAGAAACGCTTGGGGCGCTGCAGGGCGTTGGCGTCGACACCGCCGGACAGCACCTTGCCCGATGACGGCACCACGGTGTTGTAGGCGCGCGCCAGACGGGTGATGGAATCCAGCAGGATGATGACGTCGCGCTTGTGTTCGACCAGACGCTTGGCGCGCTCGATCACCATTTCCGCCACCTGCACGTGGCGGGCGGCGGGTTCGTCGAAGGTCGAACTGATGACTTCACCGGTGCGCACCATGCGCTGCATCTCGGTGACTTCTTCCGGTCGCTCGTCGATCAGCAGCACGATCAGATGGCTTTCCGGATGGTTGGCCATCAGAGCCTGGGCGACGTTCTGCAGCATCATCGTCTTGCCGGCCTTGGGCGGCGACACGATCAATCCGCGCTGGCCCTTGCCCACCGGCGACATAAGATCCATGACCCGCCCGGTGATGTCCTCGGCCGAGCCGTTGCCGCGCTCCAGGTTGTAGCGCACGGTCGGGTAGTAGGGCGTCAGATTCTCGAACAGAACCTGATTCTTCTTCGATTCCGGCGGCTCGTCATTGATGTCGTCCACCTTGAGCAGGGCGAAGTAGCGCTCGCCTTCCTTGGGTGGCCGCACCTTGCCGCGGATGTAATCGCCGGTGCGCAGATTGAAGCGGCGAATCTGGCTGGGGCTGATGTAGACATCGTCGGGACCCGCCAGAAAGGACGAATCAACGGCGCGCAGAAAGCCGAAACCATCCTGGAGTATTTCCAGTACGCCTTCGCCGGAGATGGATTCTCCGGATTTGGCATGGGCCTTGAGAATGGCGAAGATGACTTCCTGCTTGCGGGCCCGGGCGACGCCTTCGATTTGCATCGCGTCGGCCATTTCCAGGAGTTCTTCAACGGATTTCCGCTTCAGTTCGGATAGATGCATAGGATTTGCTGAGAGGCGCCTTGAGATTGGGCGTTAGGAGTGACGCGGAGTTTGCGCGGATCGCGCGATCAGGCCATCGAGTCGGACGCAGGGCGTCGATCGAGGGCCGTGGATATCGGAGCAGACAGCACTCAAGCCGGGTTCGGCGAGCGCGATGACCGGAAAGTTAGCATGCCGAATGTGGCGAGGTCTAGCCCGCATTTCTCACACCTGCGCGTGCAGATGCCGCGATTCCGTTGTGGCGCAAGGCGAATCGGTGGCCACACAACACGCAGAGTGTACGGCTGCATCTGCCCGCTTTGCGGCCCTCGCTGGTTCTTTGCGACGATCGCTGCGTTGCTCCTCCTCGCCATGGAATCACCATTCCTCGTCGTCGCGCCTTGCGCTAGTCGCAAAGCCCTGCGCGATCTTCCGCAACAGGTGTGAGAAATGCGGGATAGCGTTGAGAGCAGCAACTGGCAACTGGCGGCTAGCGATTAGCGCGCATCGGGTGTGAGATGGCGGGTCGCAAAGGGCAGCAGAGGCGACACCGATGCCGAGGCAGGGCCCTCAGAACGAGCGCACGGCTTTTGCCTCAGTGCCAAAGCAGCGCGCCCTGATCGCCAGTTGCCAGTTGCCCGCTGCCACCCGGCACCAACCAGCCTCAGATCGCCTTGGCCACAAACTGCGCCAGCTGGCTCTTGCTGATGGCGCCGATCTGGGTGGAATGCACCTGGCCGTTCTTGAACATCATGAAAGTCGGCAGGCCGCGCACGCGAAACTGGTTGGCAATGGCAGGAAAGGCCTCGACATTGACCTTGGCCACCTTGACCTTGCCTTCGAGTTCGCTCGCCAGTTCCTTCAGCAAGGGATCCATGCGTTTGCACGGTTCGCACCACTCGGCCCAGAAATCCACCAGCACCGGCATATCGGATTGCAACACCGACGCATCGAAATCACTGCTGCCCAGTTGGGAAATGGCTTCGCTCACTGCGCTACTCCAGCTATACAGGGGTGTATTGGGATAAACTCGCACCGGCCAGTGTCTGCAGCGATGGATCCGCTATCGGCGGATCCAGCGTCAAAGCTCGCTGGGGCGAGCGAAGTGTGGTGACTCCTTCGTTCGTTTTCAACCCATGATGTTCCACTTGCGGACTGTACGCAGTCCAGGAGGATAGGGGCAAGGTGTTGATCGAAAAGGATTTCATGGCCTTGTCGAGGCACATTCCGACAGGCCTGACCACGCCGGCATGCAGACGCGCTGATCCGCGCGCAGTGTCGGCTTCACGACATGGACTGCATGGATAGATGACCGAACGCACACTGACTGATCTCGATTTCGACAGCCTGGGCTTGCACCCGACCCTGTCTCAAGGCCTGCACGACGCCGGCTTTACCCGCCTGACGCCGATTCAGGCGCTGACGCTCCCCGAAACGCTCAAACATCTGGATGTCGCCGGTCAGGCCCAGACCGGTACCGGCAAGACCGCGGCCTTTCTGGTCACCCTGATGCAGAGGCTGCTGACCTCCGAGGCGCGCCCCGAGCGTCGCATCCAGGATCCGCGCGCGGTGATTCTGGCCCCGACCCGCGAGTTGGCCATCCAGATTCACAAGGATGCCGTGCTGCTCGGCGGTCAGACCGGTTTGCGCCTGGGGCTGGTCTATGGCGGTGTCGATTATGAAAAGCAGCGCGCCCAGTTTGCCGAAGGCTGCGATGTGCTGATCGGTACCCCAGGTCGCTTGATGGATTATCTCAAGCAACACGTTTTCAGCCTGCGGGCCATCGAGGTGGTGGTGCTCGACGAAGCCGATCGCATGTTCGATCTCGGTTTCATCAAGGACATCCGCTATCTGATGCGCAAGATGCCGCCGCCCGCCGAACGTCAGGGCCTGCTGTTCTCGGCCACGCTCTCGCACCGCGTGCTGGAGCTGGCCTACGAGCACATGAACAGCCCGAAGACGCTGAAGGTGGAAACCGACACGGTGACCACCGCGCGCGTCAGTCAGTGCGTGTACTTCCCGGCCACCGACGAGAAGCTGCCGCTGCTGCTGGGTCTGCTGTCGCGCATGGACGCTCCGCGCACCATCGTCTTCGTCAACACCAAGTTCGCGGCCGAGCAGATCCACGAGCGTCTTGAGAAGCACGGCTTGCCCAGTGCGATCCTGTCCGGCGATGTGCCGCAGCACAAGCGGCAATCGCTGCTGGGACGCTTCCAGCGCAGCGAGGTGGCGATCCTGGTCGCGACCGATGTCGCCGCGCGCGGCCTGCACATCCCGGATGTCAGCCACGTCTTCAACTACGATCTGCCGCAGGACGCCGAGGACTACGTGCACCGCATCGGCCGAACGGCCCGCTTCGGTGCCAGTGGCGATGCCATCAGTTTCGCCTGCGAGCGCTACGCCATCGGGCTGCCGGATATCGAGGCCTTCATCGGCCAGCGCATCCCGGTGGAACCGATCACCAACGAGTTGCTGGCCGATGTGCCGCCGCTGAAGATGACCCGGCCGCGCGGTTCCGGCAAGCCCGGTGGGCCGCGTCGCGACGGTGGCCGCAGCGGTGGCAAGAGTCGTGACGGCGGTCGTGGCCGCAGCGGTTCCGGCGGCGGTTCCCGGCGCGGCCCCAAACCGGCCGCGGCCGAGGGCGCCAGTGCTGCGCCTGCGGCAACGCCGACTGCAGACCGCAGCAGCGAGTCCTGAGCCATGAGCGCTGTCCTCAGCCTGCCGCGACTGACCACGAGCCGCTGGCTGCCGGCGCTGGTCATTGCACTGGCGGCGCTGTGGATGCTGCTCAGCGTGACCCGGCTGCTGTGGCAATGGCTCACCCCGGACACCGAATATGTGCCGGAGTTGCCGGCCAAGGGCGCCATCACCGGCGCCGACTCGCGCTTGTCGCTGGCGCAGTTCCGGCTGTTCGGCAGCGTGGTCGATCCGGCCGGCGGGGCCTACGCCGATGCTCCGGACACCGCGTTGAAGCTGACGCTGCGCGGCACTAACTCGCATCATGATCAGCAACTCGCGCGCGCCGTCATTGCCGACGAGCAGCAGAACGAGAAGATCTACAAGGTTGGCGACCAGTTCGGTAATGGCGTCAACGTGCAGGCCATCTACCCGGATCGGGTGGTCCTGAACGCCGCCGGCCGCATCGAGGTGCTGCGTCTGCGCCAGCCGGGGACCGGCATGGCCGCGAGCAGCAGCCGCCAGCCCGATCCACGCTCGGTGGTCACGCCCGGCGCCAACGGTCTGGTCGGCCTGAACGCGCTGACGCCCTCGGCCCCGGGCAGCGTCAATCCCATGGCCATGGTGACCGCGCCGATCGACTGGGAGGCCGTGCGCCAGCAGGCCATCGCCGACCCCAGCAGCATCGCCAAGTCCTTCAGCGTGCTGCCGGTGATGATCGACGGCAAGCTCGCCGGCTTCCGAGTCAGCTCCAATACCTACGGCGCGCAGCTGGCGGAAGCTGGCTTACAGCCCGACGACATCGTCACCGCCGTCAACGGTAGCCGCCTCGACAGCATTGAAGCCGGTTACTCCACGCTGGAATCCCTGAGAACTGCTGGGGCCGTGACCCTGACCGTCCGTCGTGACGGCGCGGAAAAGACCCTGCCGGCAATACGGATGCCGCAATGAACCTGACAGGCTGGGCTGCACGCAGTGAATCCTCGGGTGCGCGAATTGCGGGGCCCGATGGTGGATGTAAAACGTCAAACGTAAAACGTCAACAAGAAGAGCAGGGAGCTACTGCCATGGATGCTCAACATGTTCCGACTTCTTGCGCGCCGCGCTGCGCTCGGGAATCCTCGGCTCCACTGCACAGCGCGAAGTCTGGAGCCACCAAATTGACGTTTGACGTCTTACGTTTTGCTCGAATGCTGGCGGCTGCTGCGATCTTCGCGACGGCCCCCACCTTTGCCCAATCGCCCGCCTACGACGCCGGCGAGCCGGCGCCGGCGCAGCCGGGCACTCAGGTGCTGAACCTGAAGGATGCCGACATCAACAGCTTCATCGGCCTGGTGTCTGAAGCCACCGGCAAGAACTTCGTCGTCGATCCGCGCGTGACCGGCAAGGTCACGGTGATCTCGCAGTCGCCAATGGGCGAGGACGAGCTCTACGAGGTGTTCCTGTCGGTGCTGCGCGTGAATGGATTTGCCGCGGTGCAGGCGGGCAAGATCATCAAGATCGTCCCGGAAACGGTGGCTGGTCAGGACGGCGGCATCGATGCCGGCAACAGCGATGCCCTGGTCACCCGGGTCATCACCGTCAAGCACGTGACCCCGGCCGACATGGCCCAGGCGCTGCGACCCTTGCTGCCGCAGGGTGCCAACCTGATCCCGCACCCGAGTTCATCGAGCCTGATCATCACCGACCGCGCCGGCAATGTCGCCCGTATCGAAAGCATCATCCGCCGCCTGGATCAGGCCAGCGAGAGCGAGATCGATGTGGTCCCGCTGAGCCACGCCAATGCCTCGGAAGTGGTGCGCACGCTGACGCTGCTGCAACCGGCGAACGATGCTGCGGGCAACAAGATCGCCGCCGACGAACGCACCAATTCAGTGCTGATTGCTGGCGACAAGGGTCGGCGTCTGCGTCTGAAGGCGCTGGTCGCCAATCTGGATACGCCGCTGGGCGAGGGCGATTCCACCCAGGTGGTGTACCTGCGCTACGCCGATGCCGCCGAGATGGTGCCGATTCTGGAAGCCTCGCTGTCGAGCATGCTCGGTCAGCAGGCGGCGGCCGGCAAGGAAGGTGAGAGCACCAGCTTCATCCGCGCCCACAAGGACACCAACGCGCTGATCATCACCGCGCCACCGGCGGTCACCCGCGAACTGCGCAATGTCATCCGCCAGCTCGACATCCGTCGCGCCCAGGTGCTGATCGAGGCCATCGTCGCCGAGGTCAATGACCAGACCGCGCGCGAGCTCGGCATCCAGTGGCAGGCCACCACCGACGATTTCACCGATCGCGGCTTCATCGGCGGCACCAATTTCCAGGGCAGCAGCGGCACCGGCGGCATCTTCGGTGTCAGTCAGGATCCGCGCCTGCTGGGTGCTTCCAGTGGCCTCAATATCGGCTACATCGTCGGCACCGCCACCTTGCCCGGCACCGACAACGAGTTCGTGCGCATCGGCGCGCTGGCCAAGGCCCTGACCGGCAACACCAACACCAACATCCTGTCGACGCCGTCGACGATCACGCTGGATCATCAGGAAGCGATCCTGAGCGTGGGCCAGGAAGTGCCCTTCCTCACCGGCCAGTACGCTTCCACCGGTGCCAACACCTCCAGCGGCAGCAACCAGAGCGGCGTGGTCAATCCCTTCCAGACCATCGACCGCAAGGAAGTCGGGCTGAAGCTGCGCGTGACCCCGCATATCAACGAGGGCGATTCGGTCATCATCGACATCGATCTGGAAGCCTCCAGTCTGGCGCCCAACACCGCCGGCGCGGTCGATCTGATCACCAACAACCGCAAGCTCAGCACCCGCGTGCTGGTACCCGACGGCGGCCTGCTGGTGCTCGGCGGCCTGACCAGCGAGGAGCTGCGCGAGTCGGTGCAGAAGGTGCCGGGTCTGGGCGATATCCCGCTGCTCGGCAATCTGTTCAAGAGCCGCAGCACCACCAAGGAGCGCCGCAATCTGCTGGTCTTCCTCAAGCCCACGATCGCCCGCGACGGCATCATGGAAGCCTCGATCAGCAGCGAGAAATACAACTACATCCGCTCCGAGCAGCTGCGTTCCCGGGAAGAAAGCGATGGTCTGATCCGCAAGGACCAGATCCCGGTGTTGCCCCAGTACGAGGACTTCCTCAAGAAGGGCATGCCCGCCGCCGAACCGCCGCCGGCCGGCCGCTGAGCCGCCAAGCCTCTGTGGGGGCGGACTTCGTCCGCGATTGGGCGCTCGTGACCACTTGCCTGAACCGCCTGTCTCACGCGGAGGCGCGGAGAACGCGGAGAAGGGCAAGTCGTCGTCAATTTCGAGGGGACTTTGTCGGCGATGGCGGCCCAGATTGCGGACAGAGTCCGCTTCCAGCAAATATGCCGCAGGTCATTGATTTATCTGTCATGAAGAGAAGGGGCAGGGGTCCAACCTCGACGCATGATCTGACCATGCCGCGACGTGGGTCCCCTGCCCCGTGCCCCCTGCCCCCCGCTTTTCTCCGCGGGCTCCGCGTCTCCGCGTGAACCTGTGTTCTAGGCAGCACCCTTGTCACGTAGCCCCTGCGGGGCTAGCCCGCATTTCTCACACCTGTTGCGGAAGATCGCGCAGGGCTTTGCGACTAGCGCAAGGCGCGACGACGAGGAATGGTGATTCCATTGCGAGGAGGAGCAACGCAGCGATAGTCGCAAAGAACCAGCGAGGTCCGCAAAGCGGGCAGATGCAGCCAAACACTCTGTGACTGCTGCGCGCCTCGGAATCGCCTTTTGTCACTAGAAGATTGGGGGCATCTGCTCGCGCAGGTGTGAGAAATGCGGGCTAGGTGACCTACTCTCTCGGCTTCAGGGCACCACCGTGACCGGCACCGAGGCCGATTGAACCAGCGCGCTGGAGACGCTGCCAAGCAGCAGTTTGCTCAGGCGCGAACGGCCGCGGCGGCCGACGACGATGTGTCCGGCGCCGCAGTCTTCGGCCGCATTTTCCAGCGCCGGTACCACCGCGCCGGTGGCAACCTCGAAACTGGCTTCGATGCCTTCAGCGCGCAAGGTGTTGCAACGGGGCCCCAGCACTTCGCTGCGATAGCGCTCGATGTCGGCGCCGACGTTTTCCTCCACCGCGGCCAGTTCCATCGGGTTCTGCACGCCGAAGAACTGCCATTCGACCACCGCCACCAGTCGCAGGGCGCATTGGCCCCTACGGGCCTGAGCCACGGCAAAGGCCAGCGCGCGCTCGGCACCATCGCTGCCATCGAATCCAACGAGAATGGGACTGTTCATGGCCTTCTCCCTTCCGTTTGCGACATTCCCAGCTTAACGCCTGATCCGCGACTGCAACATGATCGCCGTCAGCTGCTCTGGTGCGCCGCAGCCTGGCGAGCAACGCCCGGACCTTAGCGTCGACGCGCCCGATAGTGGAGAATCCACGCCTGGCTCACCCGTCTGCTGGCAATGACCCTGGAAACCTCAGCTGACCGCTTCTCGGCACGCATAGCATCTTGATTCTCAGGGCCATGGCGCTGCTGGGCGCGTTCACCCAGCGGCTGAGTTCGCTACAGGGCAGATTGCACGGTTGTGGCGGCGCATGGCGGCGTTGCAACTCGTCGGAAGAGCCAGCTATTCCTCCTCATTGCGCCTGGCCCTTGCACCCCCACAACCGCACACTCTGCCCCGTCCAACTGAGGTTTCCAGGATGACCGCACTTCCCCGACTGCCCTTTGGATTCGCGCGCAAACACGGCGTGGCCGTGCTCGGACTCGCCCACGGCAAGGCTCGGGTGGCGTGCCGGCCCGACGTCAAACCCGAAGCCATGCTGGAGCTGCGACGCTTTCTGGGTACGCCGTTGGCGCCCGAGAAGGTGGCCCCGGAGCGCTTCGAGGCACTGTTGCAGGAGTTGTACGAAGGCGGGGGTGAAGATTCGCGCAGCATGGCGGCCGACATCGACCAGAAGCTCGATCTGAAGCAGCTGGCCGACGAGTTGCCCGAGCCCACTGATCTGATGGAGAGCGAGGACGACGCCCCGATCATCCGTCTGATCAACGCGCTGTTGTCCGAAGCGGTGCGCGAGAACGCCTCCGACATCCATATCGAGCCCTACGAGAACCGACTGGTGGTGCGTTTCCGCGTCGATGGCGTGCTGCGCGAAGTGCTGTCCCCGCAGAAATCGATCGCTTCGCCGGTGGTCAGTCGTATCAAGGTCATGGCCAAGCTCGATATCGCCGAGAAGCGTTTGCCGCAGGATGGCCGTATCGGCTTGCGCATCGCCGGGCGTCCGGTCGATGTGCGCGTGTCGACCATTCCCGCGAGTTTCGGCGAGCGCGTGGTGCTGCGTCTGCTCGACAAGCAGGCCGGGCGCCTCAATCTCACCGAACTCGGCATGGACGAAGCCACGCGCGGTCGTCTGAACGAACTGATCCACCGGCCACACGGCATCCTGCTGGTCACCGGCCCGACCGGCTCGGGCAAGACCACCACGCTCTATGCCGCGCTGATGCAGCTCAACGACAAGAGCCGCAACATCATGACGGTCGAGGATCCGATCGAGTACTACATCGACGGCATCGGCCAGATGCAGGTCAACACCAAGGTCGACATGACCTTTGCCCGCGGCCTGCGGGCAATCCTGCGCCAGGACCCGGATGTGGTCATGGTCGGCGAAATCCGCGATCTGGAAACCGCCGAAATCGCGGTGCAATCCTCGCTCACCGGCCATCTGGTGCTGTCCACGCTGCACACCAATACCGCGGTAGGTGCGGTCACCCGCCTGCGCGACATGGGCATCGAGCCCTTTCTGCTCTCCTCCAGCCTGATCGGCGTGCTCGCCCAACGCCTGGTGCGCACCCTGGATCCGCTGGTGCGCGAAGAGTATCCGGCCACACCGGCCGAACTGGCCGCGCTCGGCCATCCACAGGCGCGCGGCCAGATGCTCTGGCGTCCGGGCCGCGATCTGTTCCAGAAATCCACCGGCTACAAGGGCCGTACCGGCGTCTACGAACTGGTCGCCATCGATGAGGTACTGCGCCAGGCCATCCACGACAAGGCCGGCGAACAGGAACTGGAACGCATCGCCCGTCGCAGCAGCCCCGGCATCCTCGAAGACGGCTGGCGCAAATGCATCGCCGGCATCACCTCGGTCGAGGAAGTGCTCAAGGTGACCCGCGAGGACTGATGAAGCGCTTGCCGGTTGCGGCTTGTTGGTTGTTGGCAAGAGCGGGCTTGCGCGGAGGCGCGGAGGACGCGGAGAAAAGCGGGCGCCAGCTGTTGTGGGTCCAGACTTGTCTGGACGCTCTTGGCTTGACGGTCCCGTTGGACGCTTGCGCACAGAGGTCGCAGAAGCGTCCAGACAAGTCTGGACCTACCACAGCCCGAGCCTCTGAGTTTTCCAACAACCAACAACCGACAACCAGCAACTGCTCCACCGGCAACCCACAACCGACAACCAACAACCGGCGCGCCGCAGGCGCGCTGCTCCTCGCCCTGCTCCTCGGCGCCTGCGCCCCTGCCCCGCCGCCACCGCTGCCGCACGAGGCCTACATCTGGCAGCGACTGTGGACGCCGGAGCTGGCAGATGCCATCAAGCAACAGGGCGCCAGCTTCGCCGGCTGGCGGGTGTTGCTGCTGCAGGTAGTTGGGGATCGGCTGATCGATATCGAGCCGAATCCAGCAGCACTGGCGGCGTCGGCCAGACCGCTGCGCTGGGTGGTGCGCATCGAGGGCGCGCGCGAGCCCTTGCCGGCGACCGAACTGGCGGCGCACCTGCTGCCCATGATCGAGCGCTGGAAAGCCGCAGGCCTGGTGCCGCTCGGCATCGAGATCGATCACGATTGTGCGACCGCGGCGCTGGCCGACTACGCCGCCTGGTTGCAACAGCTGCGGGCGTTGCTGCCGGCCGGGCTGGAGCTGTCGATCACAGCCTTGCCGACCTGGATGGCCAGCCCGGATCTGGACAAGGTATTGGCCGCGGTGGATGCCAGTGTGCTCCAGGTACACGCGGTGGAGCGCCCGGATGCCGCGCTGTTCGCTGTCGAGACGGCGCTGGCCTGGACCCGCGCCTATGCCGCTCTTGGGCGGCCCTTTGCAGTGGCACTCCCGGCCTATGGGGTACGCGTGGGCAGCATGCCCGATGGCCAGGTCCACCGTGTCGATGCCGAAACCGATGTCGATACCAGCGGCGCCAGCGGCCGCGAGCTGCGTGCCGATCCGCAGGAACTGGGGCGCTATCTCAAGCGGATCACTGCCGATGCCATCCCTGAACTGCAAGGGCTGGTCTGGTTCCGGCTGCCGCTGCCCGGCGACCGGCGGGCCTGGAGTGCCACCACGCTGGCGGCGGTCGTGGCAGGCGAGTCCGGCGCTCCGCGCTTCCAGGTTCAGGCGTCTGCCACGGCGCAAGGCAGTTTCGATCTGCGTCTGGTGAATCCGGGTCCCTGGGATGGTCCCGCACCGATCATCGATCTGCCGAGCGATTGTCGCCATGGCGATGCGCTCGGAGGCTATCGATTGGGCGATGATGGCGACCATCTGCAGTTCCAGCCGGCGGCTGATGCCTGGTTGCGATCCGGCCACAGCCTTCTGGTCGGCTGGACCCGCTGCAATAGCCCTTTGACACCCACTTGGGACCTGCCATGACCCAGCCACGAAAACCGCTGTTGCGCACGCTGACACTGGCCTTGTCCGTGCTGATGCTCAGTCCGGCATTGGCCTGTGGCCCGGATTTTCCGATGACCCTGCTCGATCACCGCGGACTGGTGATGGACACCTTGCCCGAAGGCAGTTTCGGGTTCGAGGCGCGGCGATTGGTGGAACCCGGCACCACCGCTTTCAAGGTGGTCGAGTCCGACCCCTGGTCAGACCCGGAAGAATCCCGGCTCAGCGCCGAGAAAGCCGGATTGAGCGATGCCCAGATCGAGGCCGTGGCGGCCATGCGCCTGAGTGAATCGGCTGATGCCGCACTGGCGCTGGGTGCCGAGCTGCCGGCGGAGCTGGCGGGCTATACGGCTGGCGCCGTGGCCTGGCAAAAGGGCGACGTCGAGCGCGCCCGGAGCTTGTTCCAGCAAGTCGTGCAGCTACCGGCGGAGCAGCGGACCTTGCGCGGCGTCTGGGCCAGCTACATGCTCGGGCGGGCGCTGGCCCTGAACGGCCAGTCCGCGCAGGCCATCGCCGCCTTTGAGCAGACCCGGGTCTGGGTGCAGAACGGTGCCGCCGATCCAGACGGCCTGGCGGTCGCCAGCCTGGGTGAGCAGGCGCGCATCGAGCTGGCGGCCGGGCGTCTGGCGGCGGCGGTGCGGCTATACGCCGAGCAGGCCGCCCATGGCTCGACCTCGGGCAACAACTCGTTGCTGTTCGTGGTCCGCGCCGCGATCCGCGACTCGGCGTCCGTCGATGCCCTGCTCGCCGATGAGGTTGGCACGCGCTTGCTGTTGGCCTATCTCTACACCCGCTACAACGAGCTGAGCGACGTCGACCCGGACGAGGAATATCCCAGCTTCGATGCGCCCGCCGATGGTCCGCGCCTGCTGTCGCTGCTGGACCGTGTTTCCAGCCTCGCCCAGGTTCCCAACTCGGACCGGCTGGCAGCCGTGGCTTATCGCGCTGGTCGATTCGAGCAGGCCGCAGCGCTGGCGCCGCGTTCGGACACGCCGCTGGCGGCCTGGGTGCGCGCCAAGCTGGCCCTGCGGGCGGGCGACCTGGATGCGGCGGCGCAGGCCTATGCGCAGGCGGCCAAGGGCTTTCCAGCCGATGAGATATGGGGCCAGGTGCTGCTGTCGCGCGAGGACTATCTGAGCGAGCAGCTGAAGCCGCGTTGCCGGGTGCAGGCCGAGGCCGGCACGCTGGCTCTCTCTCGCGGTGACTATCTGCAGGCGCTGGAACTGCTGTACGCCGCAGCCGACACCTACTGGCCTGATACCGCCTACATTGCCGAGCGCGTGGTCACGGTCGACGAGTTGCGCCGCTTTGTGGACCGGGTCGCGCCGCAGGCCGAACCGCCGGCCGCGACTGCACCCAACGAGGATGAGGACTACAGCGAGCGTTCCTCGACGTCGCCGGCCGCGCAATTGCGCTGGCTGCTGGCCCGGCGCCTGCTGCGCGAGGGCCAGGGTCAGCTTGCGCTGGGCTACTTCGACGATCCGGTCACGCGCGGCGAGGCGCAACGCTATCTGGAGGCTCTGGACCGCAGCTCGGCCTGGACCCGTGTCGGTCAGGCCCGCGCCTGGTTTGATGCCGCCCAGATCGCGCGCTGGTATGGCATGGAACTGCTGGGCTACGAGGGTGATCCGGATTACTTCATCTGGGGCGGCAGCTTTGATCTCAACAGCCCGATCACCTGGGACGAGAATTACAACCCGGTCTTCAACCCACGCAGCGACCTCAAGGTCGAAGGACCCTACACCAGCGACGGCGAGCGTCAGCGGCTGGCTGCCAGCCGGGCGCAGCCGCTGGAGCGCTTCCACTATCGGCTGACCGCCGCGGGTCTGGCCGGCAAGGCCGCCGATGCGCTGCCGCCGCGTTCGCAGGCCTTTGCCGCCGTGCTCTGCGAGGCCACGCACTGGTTGATTGACCGCCACAACGAGCAGGCCACGCAGATCTACAGGCGCTATCTGCGTGAGGGTGCCTTCGTGCCCTGGGGCGAGGACTTCGGCCGCCAATGCCCGGTGCCGGATTTCGACAAGGTCGAGCGTGAGCAGCGCGAGATCTGGATGCGTCAGGGCGCGCGGATCGCCGCGATCGGCGTGCCGCTGGTCTTGTTGCTGGCGCTGGGTTGGCGCTGGTCACGTCGTCGTCGCCCGATTGCGGGATAATGGCGCCCATTCATCGAAGCCCGGTGGTCAGCCATGTCCCGATTCCCTGAACGCAAGTCCGGCCATCGCGACAGCTTTCTGCCCGACAACCTGCCCAAGGAGCGCTGGGGCTTGTTGATGCCGGCTGCGGTGGCGCTGGCGCTGCTGCTGATCCTGGCGATCGTGGTGGTGCGGCTCAGCGGTTAGCCCGCACATTTCATGAGGTCGCGATGAAATCGCCCGACTTCGTTGGAACGACGCGGAAATCCTCGAATGGGTTGAAATGACAAACTGTTCGCTGCCATTGCCTCGCTAACGCGGCCCTCGCTCGTTCTTTACGCCGGACTCTTCGTTGCTCGTCGTCGCAATGGAACAACCATTACTCCTCCTCTCGTCTCGACTCCGGCGCAAAGCCCTTCGCGATCATCCGCGTTCCCTCATGAAATATGCGGGCTAGCCGTTGGAGAGGCGCGCAAGGCCAGCGCAAACCACAGCGCCAGCACCGATTCCACCGCCAGTGCGCCGAGCAGGAAGCTGCCGCCGCTGCTGTCGATGAGCATGCCCAGGGCCCGGGTCACGGCGACCGCACCGTAGCTGATGCAGCCCAGCCACAGACCCGCCCGGCGATAGGCCGGCTGCACCATCGCCGCCAGCAGCAAACCACCCAGCGCCAATTCCAGACCACCGTAGAAGGCCCGGATCTCGGTGGTCGGTACGCCATCGGGCACGGCCAGACCGAGGCTGGCCATAGCCGCCTGCGGCGCCACCGTCATCAATATCCCGAAGCCCAGAAAACCCAATCCACCCACCAGCAAGCTGGCCTTGTCGATCCGCATCGCCTCTCTCCCCCGTTCTGGCGATTGAAGACTACGCCCCCGGATGTGCAGCGGGAGTCCCCGGCGCGAAGGAATGGTCCGGTCTACCGTAGGAGCGACCTTGCGTCGCGACCGTAGAGCGCACCGCCGTGGCGAAGATCGGGACTCAAGTGAGCTGGTGCCAAAAGCAGAACGCGGAGTACGCAGAGAAGCGCAGAGAACACGGAGAGAAGTCGAGCGGACTTCAAAGAGCCTTTCTCAGCGTTCTCCGCGTTGAAGCTCCTGCCTGCAACAAGGCGAGAAGGTCTGCCGATGTCCGCGGTCGCGCCGTGAAGGCGCTCCTACGAGAAGCCGGACCTCTGGCAGGAGCGACCTTGCGTCGCGACTATGGTCATAGGTTGCGGCGTCGCCGGTCGCGCCGTGAAGGCGCTCCTACGTGGAACCGGGTCCGCTGCGGCTGCTGCGGCGGCGGGGTTTGGGCGTCAGCGACTTGGCCAGCCGCCAGGCGTCGGCGCCGTCTTCGTAATAGCCACTGTGGGCGCCAAAACGGCGGTAGCCGCGGCTCTCGTACAGGGCCAGCGCGGTGGTGTTGTCCTGACGCACTTCCAGGCGGATCTCGCCGAGGCCATTGGCCCGGGCAATGCGCTCCAGTCGCTGCAGCAGCAAGGCGCCCAGACCCTGACCGCGAGCAGCGGACGAGACGGCGATCGAATAGACGCGGCAGCTGCGGATGCCGCGACGGCGCAGCAACAGCGCATAGCCGAGCACTTGTCCCTGACTCACGGCCACGATGAGATCGCTGCTTTGAGCCTGCACATGATGCAGGAACTGGCGCCGACGCATGCGGTCACCGCTGAACACGGCTTGCTCCAGCGCATCCAGCGCATCCACATCGGCAACGCCGGCCCTCCGCAGACGCAGTCCCGGTGCGCGCTTGGGGCTGCGTTTGGCAGTGCCCGCCGGGCGCCGCGCAGATGCGCCCCGGCGGCTGAACAGGTGTGTGCTCACTTGCTGTTTCCGTCCATGAATCCTGTGCCAGACTATGCGCCGCGCGCCCGGATGACTGCCAGTCGGCGCCACCGCGACGGCCGGTTGCCGTCGCCCCAAGCCCTCTGCATGGCCGCGTCGCGGCTGCTGCGAGTGCGCAGGTTCAGGACCACATGAGTCGCCTGGTCATCGTTGTCGAGAAAGCCTCCGACTGGGGTAGCTATCACCCCTCGGACAATGTGGTTACTGCGATGGACTACTTGAAGGAGCCGATCCGGCCCGACGAGGAGCGCACGCAGGTCATCAATCTCTGCCGCAGCTACAAGTACCTGGGCGCGGGCTATTACGTTTCGCTGCTGGCCGAGGCCCGTGGGCACAAGGTGATTCCCTCGGTGCGCGCGATCAATGATCTGCGCCGGCGCTCGCTCTACGGTCTGGACATCGAAGATCTCAACGTCAAGCTCTCGCGCTCGCTGGCGCAGGATCGTGACACCACCGATTTCGGCATCCTGGTGTATTTCGGCGAAACCGCGTCGGAGCCGCTCAAGGATCTGGCCCGACAGGTGTTCGAGGCCTTCCCCTGCCCGATCCTGCGGATCGAATTCGAGCGCGACAGTGTCTGGCAGATCAATGCGGTCAAGCCAGCCGGCATGCACACGCTCAGCGATGCCCAGGAGGACGCCTTTGCCGCGGCGCTGAACCGCTTCAGCACCAAGCTCTGGCGCAGCAGGCGCACGCCGAAGAAGTATCGCTACGACATCGCCATGCTGCAGGATCCGGCCGAGCAGTTCCCGCCGTCCAACAAGAAGGCGCTCAAGGCCTTCGTGGCTGCCGGCAAGGAGCTCGGCATCGAGGTCGATCCCATCGAGCGCGATGATTACGCCCGACTGGCCGAGTACGACGCCCTGTTCATCCGCGAAACCACCGCGCTCGATCACCACACCTACCGCTTCGCCAACAAGGCCGAGAAGGAAGACATGGTGGTGATCGACGATCCGACCTCGATCCTGCGCTGCACCAACAAGATCTTTCTGTCGGATCTGCTGAAGAGCCGCAAGCTGCCCACGCCACGCACCGAAATCCTGTTCCGCGACGAGGCCAAGCGCATTGCCGAACTCGGTGATCTGCTCGGCTTTCCGATCGTTCTCAAGGTGCCCGACGGTTCCTTCTCGCGCGGCGTGGTAAAGGCCAGTGATCCGGAATCGCTCAAGCGCGCCGCCGATGAGCTGTTCCAGCAGAGCGCGCTGGTGCTGGCACAGGAATACATGCCCACCGATTTCGACTGGCGCATCGGCGTGCTCAATCGCGAGGCCATCTTTGCCTGCCAGTACTTCATGTCGCGTGGCCACTGGCAGATCTACAACCACTCGGCCAAGGGCGACGCCCGCACCGGCAGCTTCAAGACCCTGCCGGTACGCGAAGTGCCCAGCGAGGTGGTGAAGCTGGCGCTGCGCGCCACCCAGGCGATTGGCGACGGCCTTTACGGTGTCGATCTGAAGCAGGTCGGTGATCGCATCGTCATCATCGAGGTCAACGACAACCCCAACATCGACTGGGGCGTGGAAGACGCCTATCTCGGTCAGGACCTGTATCGGCGGATCATGGGCGAATTCCTGCGCCGGCTGGAGCGCAAGCGCCTGGGTGTCGGTGATTAGTTGCTGGTTGCCTTTAACGCGGTTGTCGGTTGCTGGTTCTCGGTTGCCGGCAAGAGCGGGCTCACGCGGAGGCGCGGAGGCCGCGGAGAAGTCCGTAGGTCCGGACTTGTCCGGACGCTTTCAAATTGACGGTGCCCTTGGGACCAGTAGCATGGCCGCGGATCAGGGCTACGATGCCGCAGGAGCGTCCAGACAAGTCTGGACCCACCAGCGCCCGTGCCTCTGACTTTCCGTGCAACCGACAACCAGCAACCAGCAACCAGCAACCAGCAACCGGCCCCCGCTTTACCCCACCAGCGCCTGATGCCAGCGCCGCATCTTCTCCGCCAGCGCCATGCCGGCGTGGGCTGGGCTGGTCGACGGCAGGCGGATCAGCTCCAGTGGAGCTGCGGGCAAGCGGTGGCGGCGATAGAGATCGGCGGCGGCGGTACCGTTGAAACAGATGCGCGTGATGCCCGGTTGCGCCTGCAGCAACTCAGCGATGGCATTGGGCTGCGCGGTCTTCAGGTCGATGGCCGAATCCAGACTGCCCGGGCGCTGGCAGTGGGCCAGTACGTCCCAGACCGCGATGCCTGCCTGCAGCAAGGCCTCGACGCGCTGTGCATACGCTGACTCGCAGGCGATGCCGCACCAGCTGCACAGGATGGGCCAGAAGGCATTGCGCGGATGGGCGTAGTACTGCTGTGCCTCAAGCGAAGCCACCCCGGGCATGCTGCCCAGGATCAGCAGCCGCGGCCGGCGGCCCAGCAGCGGCGGGAAGCTGGATATGCGGGGCTCGTGCATCATGGGAGGCGATAGGAACAGGAGCGCGCATGGTCGCAGGCCTGGCTAGTGCGCGGAAGACACGGTATCGGCCGGGGTCGAGCGTAGCGCGGCTCCGGCGCACGACGAATCGGGTGGCGCGCCAGCGCGTTTCGCTGTGGGAGCGGACTTCGTCCGCGATCCGGGATTGCAGGTGCTTGGCGCAAAGCATCGCGGCTGAAGCCGCTCCCACAGGCACTACACTTTTCCCATACCGCCACCAATGCGAAACTCGGGCTATCCGAGTTCACAAGGTGATGGCATGTCCGGTCGTTGTTTGCTCCCTCTGCTGACCTTGCTCCTGCTGGGCGGCTGTGCGAGTGCGCCCAGGCTCGATGACAGCCCGGCGCCGGCGCCGATCAAGGATCCGGACGCGGTGCCCATCGGCGAGTTCATGGCCACGGTCTACAGCTATCCCACCGGGCGCTTCGATCCGCGCTGGCTGGAAGCGGCGCGTGTCAGCGATGCCAAGGTGGCGTCTGATCTGCCTTCGGGACAGTTCTCTCACCTGAAGGCCGGCACTTCTCTGAATCCGGACGCGTTCACGCCGTTGGGGCCGCGGCCCATCCAGAACGGCCTGGACAACAACTCCGGTCGGGTCAACGACATCGTGGTCTCGGCGCAGCCGCTGATCGCCGGTGATCCGAATTCCTATCGCGCCTTCATTGCCAGTGATGGTGGTGGTGTCTGGCGCAGCGACAACTGCTGCAGCGCGGCGACCACCTTCGAGCCGGTCACCGACTCGCCCGAGATCCAGTCGATCGCCATCGGCGATCTGGAGATCGACCCCAACAACCCGGATGTGATCTACGCCGGCACCGGCGATCTGCGTTTTGGCTCCTGGTCCTTCGGCTCAGCCGGTGTCCTGAAGAGCAGCGACGGTGGCAACAGCTGGCGGGTGCTGGGGCGCGAACAGTTCGTGCCCAATTACCCACCCAGTCTATCGGCCTTTCCGCAATATCAGGCGGTGGGCAAGGTCGTGGTTGATCCGAACCAGTCCAGTCGACTGATCGTCGGTACCAAGACCGGTCTGTATCTCTCCTATGACGCCGGCGAATCCTGGACCGGGCCCTGTCTGACCAATCCCTATGGCCCGAACAGCGCCAATCCGCACCGACAGGACATCACTGCTCTGCTGGCACTGGGTTTCGGCGGCAACACCACGCTGATCACCGCGGTGGGCACGCGCGGCACGGCCACGCCGGTGCAGCCGGACCTGGACATGAATGGCGCCAACGGCATCTACCGGGCGCCGATGCCCGCGGCCGGTTGTCCGGTGGGCTGGGAACTGATTTCGAGGGCCGACAACGGTTGGCCGGCCGGGCTCGGCAATGGCGTCGGCTTTGGCGCCATCGGCCGTATCGAACTGGCGGCAGCGCCGGGCAGCCCGAACGTGCTTTACGCCGAGGCCATTGCCTCGCAGGGTTTCGCCATTGTCGGTCTCTGGCGCAGCATCGACGCCGGCAGCAGCTGGCAGCCGCGCGCGGTGCCGGCCAATTTTCAGGGCTGCCCGCCGGGCACCCAGAACTGGTACAACGCCGGCATCAGCGTGTCTCCGGCCAATATCGACGATGTGGTGTTGAGCGCCTGGTGGACCTACCGATCCATCGATGGCGCCGCCAGTTTCATCAATCTGCTGTGCAACAACAACGAGTCGGTCGTGCACATCGACCAGCACGCCCGGGCCTTCGTCGGTGGCGACCCCGATCGTCTGCTGATCGGCAACGATGGCGGCGTCTACTACAGCGCCAATGCCACCCTGCCGACACCGAACTTCGTTCATCTCAACAACAGCCTGAACACCATCGAGTTCTATTCCGGCGACCTGATCGCCAACTTCGATACCGCCAATCCGCGGGTGGTCATCGGCGGTGCCCAGGACAACGGCACCTCGGCGCTGATCCAGTTCGGTAGCCAGGCCGGCCCCGACATCTGGCAGCACGCCTATGGCGGCGATGGCATCACCACCCGGATCGAGCCGGTGTTTGGCCAGCGCGTCTACATGTCCAGCCAGCGCGGCAACATCGTCGCCAGCACCAATGGCGCCAATGCCCCGGAACAGAACGCCAACGGGCCCTGGTCGCCGGGCGAGGAGGGCGGCGATCGCAAGAGCTTCCTGATGCCCTTCGATCTCTACAAGTACGGCGATGTCAACGTCGTCGACAGCGGCTGCGACAACTTTCAGGGCTGCAATCATCTGATTGCCGGCACCTATCGGGTCTGGGAAAGCACCAACGGCGCCAGCGGCGCCACCGCCAGCGCGCGCTGGGTGCCAATCAGCCCGGATCTGACCAAGAACAATCTCATCGTCGGCAGCGACAATCGCTCGGTGATCCAGTCCATCCGCTTTTCCGTACCCACCCGGCGCGTGGCCATGGTCGGCACCCTGGATGGCAATGTCTGGTTCGGATTCGGCCTCGGCACCGGCTTCGCCAGCTGGCGCGATGTCACCGGCGGCAACGCGGTGTTGCCGAACCGGCCAATCCTCGGTGTGGCCACCGATCCGCAGACGCCCACCATCGGCTATGCCGCCGTGGCCGGCTTCGGGGCCAATACCCCGGCTACGCCCGGGCATGTCTACCAGGTGCGCTGCAACGCCGATTGCAGCAGCTTCAGCTGGCGCGATGTCAGCGGCAATCTGCCGGACGTGCCGGTGAACACGGTGATGGTCAACCCGTGGATTCCGACCCAGGTCTTTGCCGGTAGCGACTGGGGTTTGTACTACACCGACAACGTGGAAGCGCCGCAACCGATCTGGCGATTGTTCCGCGGGCTGCCGCGGGCGATTGTCTGGGACATGGCCATCGATCGCGGCTTCACCACGCTGGCAGTGTTCACGCGCTCGCGCGGGGCCTGGGTGTGGCCGCTGCCGCGGGCGCTGGGACAGCCCAATCTCACCGGCCTGTGGACCGCGGCCGGTGAAGACGGCTGGGGCCTGAGCATGGCCCACCAGGGCACGGTATTGGCGCCGGCCTGGTACACCTACGACGGCAACGGGCGGCCGGCGTGGATGCTGATCTCCGGCGCCGCGCTTCAGGGCGATGGCAGCTATACCGGCGAGGTCTACCGCTTCACCGGCACACCCTTTGCGCAGATCAGCGGCGTACCCGCCAACGACCCGGGCACGCTGGTGGGCACCGCCCGTTTCACGCCGCAGGCCGATGATCGCCTGCGCTTCGACTACACCGTCGACGGCGTCAGCCAGAGCAAGACCGTCGGGCGCGTGGCGCCGGGGCCCATCCCGGCCTGCCAGTTTGTCGAGGGCAGTCGCGCCGACGCTGGCAATCGCACCGATCTCTGGTGGAACGCCAGCGAATCAGGCTGGGGCATGCATCTGACCGAGGCCGGGAATCTGATCTTCGTCGCCTGGTACACCTACGCCACCGACCGCCAGCCGATGTGGTTGACCGCGGTGCTGCAGAAGCAGGCCGACGGCAGCTTCAGCGGCGCCTTGAACCGCCCGAGCTCGGGAACGCCCTTCCTGCAGATCAACGGCACTGCCGCCACCAGCTTCCCGGTGCCGGAGGTCGGCAGCGCCACGCTGCGCTTCGTCGACGGTGCGCACGCCACCTTCAACTACACCCTGGACGGCATCAACCAGCAGAAGAGCATCGAACGCCTGGTCTATGCCGGGCCGACGCAGAGCGTGTGTCAGTAGGGGCGAGGGCGAGAGGGCACGAGGGCGCGAGGGCACGCAAAGGCAGCCTAGCCGCGAGCTTTCGATCTTGCGTGCCCTCGTGCCCTCTCGCCCTCGTGCCCTCCAGTATTTGGTGTGCGAACCAGCGCACCGACAGGGGCGACCGGGACTCTCACAGGAAACCACCAACCACCAACCGACAACCAGCTCTCAACCCTCCCCCCGGCTGCACTCCATCCGGGCCAGGGTCATGAGGTGCACTTCGTCGGGGCCGTCGGCGATGCGCAGGGAGCGGGCGCCGGCGTAGGCGTGGCCGAGGAAGCTGTCCTCGCACAGACCGGCACCGCCGTGGATCTGGATGGCCCGGTCGATGACCTGACAGGCCATGCGCGGTACCACGATCTTGATCATGGCCACCCGGTCGCGGGCGCCGCGGGTGCCTTGCTTGTCGAGGGCCTGCGCGGTGGACAGCGTCAGCAGCCGGGCTTGCTCGATCTCGCAGCGGCTGAGGGCGATGGCCTCCTGGGCCATGCCGTGGCGAGCGATGGGCTGGCCGAAAACGATGCGCGACTTGGCGCGATCGACCATGGCCTCCAGGGCGCGTTCGGCCAGGCCGATCAGGCGCATGCAATGGTGCACGCGTCCCGGTCCCAAACGACCCTGGGCGATCTCGAAGCCCTTGCCCTCGCCGTAGATCAGATGGCCGAGCGGCACCCGCGCGTCCTCGAAGGCGACTTCGGCATGACCATTGGGGGCGTCGTCGAAACCGAACAGCTGCAGCGACCGAACGATGCGCACGCCGGCGGCATCCCGCGGCACGATCACCATCGAGTGGCGCGCGTGCGGCTTGGCCTCGGGATCGGTTTGGCCCATGACAATGAAGAACTTGCAGCGCGGATCCATGGCGCCGGTGGTCCACCATTTGCGCCCGCTGATGCGGTAGTGATCGCCGTCGCGGAGGATGCGGCAGCGGATGTTGGTGGCGTCCGACGAAGCGACATCGGGTTCGGTCATGGCGAAGCCGGAGCGGATCTCGCCGGCCAGCAGCGGTTCCAGCCATTGCCGCTTCTGGAATTCGTTGCCGTACAGATGCAGTACTTCCATGTTGCCGGTATCGGGTGCCGAGCAGTTGAAGACCTCCGGAGCAATCAGCGAACGGCCCATGATCTCGGCCATGCGGGCGTAATCGAGATTGCTCAAGCCGGCGCCGTGGCGGCTGTCGGGCAGGAACAGATTCCACAGTCCGGCGGCCCTGGCCTTGCGCTTCATCTCCTCCATGGCCGGGGGAATCTCCCAGCGCTGCCCTGGCTGGGCGATGGCGGCCAGGTATTCGCGCTCTCCCGGTTCCACTATCTCGCGCATGAAGCCCAGCAGACGTTCGTGGATTTCCCTGGCGCGGGCGGACAAATCGAACATGCGAGCCTCCTCGATCAAGCGCAAGCCGTGAGCCTAAGCGCTCAGAGCCCGAGCTTGCGAGGACAAGGCGTCCGGAATTTTGCAGCGTTCAGCCAATCACTACGTCCGGGCGGCGATCGCTGCCCGACACAAGCGGCTATTCTTGGTCGGCAATCGCATGGGAGCGGCACATGGCGCAGACAACGGCGCGCGAACGACTGGAGCGGTTTGCGCTGGAATTGCGCAGCGGCGATATCGATCGAGCGCTGGAACTGATCGACGCGCTGATTCAGGAATATCCCGAGCAGGCGCCCCTGCACTGGCATCGTGCGCGCACCCTGCGGGCGCTCGGACGCCCGGCCGAGACGCTGCTGGAGATCCAACGGGTGCTGGCCCTGAAACCCGACTACGCCCAGGCCTGGCTGCTGCGCGCGGAACTGGCGCTGGAGGGCGAAGGCAGCAACGACCCGGAAACCGATGTGCGCAAGGCCATCGAGCTCGATCCGAAACTGGCACGTGCGCAGCTGATGCTGGCGCGGCTACTGAACGGCGGCGAGCAGCGCGAAGCTGCGGCGGCGGCGCTGGATCGCGCGCTGGAGCTGGATCCGCGGCTGTCCGAGGCCTACGTCGAACGCGCCCGACTGCATCGGCTGGGCGCCATGCTCGGCTTTGGCGACGAAGTGCCGGATGGACCTGATGTGATCCGCACGGTCTCCGGGCAGCGCTGGTCGCGTCAGGGCCTGGAGCAGACCCGGGTTGATCTCGAACAGGCGCTGGTGCTGAAGAACAACCCGCAGGTGCGCCTGCAACTGGCCAACGTGCTGCACTATCTCGGTGCCCATGATGCCGCGCTGGCTGCCTTCGACGCGGTGCTGGCGGTCACGCCCACCGATGATCCCGAGCGCGCCATCATCGAAGACATGCGCGCCTGCTCGCTCGACGGCGGTCGCGGTGAACGCGAACAGATGGCAAGACTGCTGGAGCAGGGCCTGCTTGAGGTCAGCGCGCGGGAAAAGGCGACCCTGGGCCACGACATGGCGGCGTCGATGATCCGCAGCGCCGCCGCCGGCGTGCGCGGTGGTCTCAGCCTGGATCAGTCGATGTCCCAGTTTGTCTCCGGGGATCCGGACGATGTGCTCGCCATCGACGTGGCCTACAAGATCCACGCCCTGGCCCACGAGGCCGAGCCCTGTTATGTCACCACGTCCATCGAGCGCTATCCGCGTTTCATGCGCGAGCACGCCGAATCGGTGACCCGGATACTGGGAGCCCAGGGCTTTCGGGTGATCGGAGACTACGAGCCCGAGCATCTGGCCGAGCAGCTCGCCGGCCCGACGCTGGTGCGCATCTACGCCGCTGCCGATAGCGTTACCTGCGCCGCCAGCTACCGTATCGAACCCAAATGGCCGGGCTGGCTGGCCTGGGCCTGGCTGAAACTCCGGGGCAAATGGCAGCGGCCCGCGGTAGTGGAACTGGAAACGGCCTTCGACGATGGCGGCTTCCTGATCACCAACAACGCCGGCAGCGGCAGTCCTTTCGGCTACCGTGGCAAGGTTGATCTGAGCGCGCTGGCGGCCGAGATCACACCGGCCATGCTGCATTCGCGCCATCGCGAACGCATCGAGCGCTATCGCCGGGAGCACCCGCACGCCACGGCTCTGCGGCTGGATACCGAAGACAAGATCATGGCCATGCAGCAGCGCATCACCGAGGCCAAGTGCCAGTTCCGGCAGTCCATCGGTCTGGTCGAGGAAAACGAGCTGCGCCTGCTGCTCGGTACCCACTACGAGCGCCTTGCTCCGCGGGTGCGCGAGAAGCTCAGGCAGATGGCCGAGGCGGCGGGTTGAGGGCTGGCAGCCTGTAGGAGCGCCCTGGTGGCGCGATCGGCGACGCGACGATCCTGTCCTGACGCAACTCGCGGCCAGAAGCTGGACGCAGAGAAGGCAAAGGAAAAGCAGAGAGAACGCGAAGAAGAGCGTTTGGATCTTCGAGATGTCGAAAAAAGATCGTCATTGCGAGCCAGCTGTGTCGGCCTGACACTGCCCACGGGCCATGAACCCCCGGCGTCATTGCGACCCCGGACTTGATCCGGGGGAAGCAATCCAGGGATGTGCGGCGCTACCCTGGATTGCTTCGTCGCTGCGCTCCTCGCAATGACGCATCAACAACTTGCGACATGGGTTCATGGAGAGCCACGCCGGGCTACGCGCCTTGGAGGGCGCCGCGGCGCCGCCTTGGCAAACACGAGATCAAGAGCGGCCGCGCAGGCGCGCGGCCCTCCTGGAGTCCGTCGCGCCAAGCCGTAGCGCGGCGCCCGCGCTAATCCACCAGACCCAGCGCTTCCAGTGTCAGTGCGCCGACCTCGCCGTCAGCGACCAGGCCGTGAGCGGCCTGGAACAGGCTGACGGCGTGTTCGGTTTGCGGGCCGTAGATGCCGTCGACCGGGCCCACCGGAAATTGTCGATCGGCCAGCGCCTGCTGAACGCGCTTGACCGTGGGGCCGCGGGTCAGCGGTCGGGTGACAGTCAGCACCGGCTCCGGCGGGCGATAGGCCGGGGTCAGCTCGGTGCGGAAATACTCGATGCCCGGCACCAGCACGCCAAAGTCCCAGCGCCGGCCGGCGGCGGTGTGGCGAATCACGCCGCGGTTGCTGCTGTGGGCCTCGATGGTGCCGCCGGTGCCGTCCGAAAACGCGATATGTCCGATCTTTCCCGCTTGCGGCGCGCGCAGCAGCACGGCGCCGGGAATGGTCATGGCTTCGGCCACGGCGATGGTGGCGTGGTCGCGCTGCGCCTGGGCTGACCAATAGCCCGTGTAGGCGTCGGCCAGCATCGGATTGTCAGGCTGGACGCCGTAGAGCACGCCGCTGGCGCGGTAAACGCACCAGGACACGAACTCGGCGCAATCCCATGGGCCCTTCCAGGCTGGGTCCAGCATCGGCGCCCGGGCGCCGAGCCGGTAAGGCTCACCCAGATGGGTGGCGGCAATATCCAGTATCTGTTCTGCGGATCTATTCATGACTACCCCCGTGAGAATCTCTTCCATGGAGTAGCTATCGCGACACTTGTCTCAGTATCGATCACCGCTATCGGTAAACGAATGTCACGCTGTGAGTGTCATGCTCATCCACGCTGATCTGCGACGCCCCGGCTCGCACCAGGACGGCGCAGATCCTGCGCCATGATCATCCGGCCAGCAGCGAGATGTCCGCGGTCCGCAGGAACAGCGTGCTCAAGCGTTCCAGCAAGGCCAGTCGGTTGTTGCGCACGGCGACCTCGTCGGCCATGACCATCACGCCGTCGAAGAAGCCATCGACCGGGGCCTGCAGTTCGGCCAGTCGGGTCAGGCCGTGCACATACTCGCCGGCCTCGAAGCGCGCGCCGGTGTCGCTCTCGGCCGAGCGGATGGCGCTGTACAGTGCGCGCTCGGCATCATGATGCAGGCGGCTCTCGTCCACCCCGCCCACAGCCGCGATGTCGATACCGCTCTCGCCGGCCTTGCGCAGGATATTGCGGATGCGCTTGTTGGCGGCGGCCAGGCTTTGGCAGGCAGGCAGCTGCTTGAAGGCCAGCACCGCTTTCAGGCGCTGATCGAAATCGACCAGATCATGCGGCCGCCGTGCGGCCACGGCTTCGAACACATCGGCGGTGATGCCCGCCTCGCTGTAGTAGGCCCGCGTGCGTTCGAGGATGAACTCGTAGAGTTCGTTCACTGCCGGTGCGGTCAGCTGATCGGCCAGCTTGCCGAGCAGGGTGTCGTCCTGGAAGACATTGTTGGCGACCTTGGCCAGATAGTCCTTGAGACTCTGCGCCGGAATGCCAAGTACCGCCTTTTCCAGGATCTGCGGCAGATCCAGGCGGATATTGCCTTCGATCAACGTGCGCGCCAGGCCCAAGGCCGCGCGCCGCAGCGCGAACGGATCCTTGTTGCCAGTGGGCTTGAGGCCCACGGCAAAAATGCCGGCCAGGGTATCCAGACGTTCAGCGATGGCCAGCACCCGCCCCAGCGGACTGGCAGCGATCGGCACGCCGGACTGGCGCGGCGCGTAGATCTCGTCCAGCGCCACTGCCACGGCCTCGGGCTGACCCTGGGCCAGCGCGTAGTGGCGACCCATCAGACCCTGCAGTTCCGGGAACTCGCCGACCATGCGCGTCTGCAGATCGGCCTTGGACAGCCGCGCTGCGGCCTCGGCCAGACCCGGCTCCACGCCCACGGCCGGGGCCACGGCCCGAGCCAGGGCGATCACCCGCTCGGTCTTGTCATGCAGGCTGCCCAGCTTCTGCTGGTAAGTGACGGTCTTCAGCGCTTCGACGTGCTCGGCCAGCGGCTGCTTGAGATCCTGATCGAAGAAGAAGGCCGCATCGGCGAGACGCGGGCGCACCACGCGCTCGTAGCCCTTGCGGATCTCGTTCGGATCCTTGCTGTCAATGTTGGCGACACCGACGAAACTGGGCAGCAACTGGCCGGCACCATCGAGCACCGGAAAGAAACGCTGGTGGGTTTCGATGGTAGTCACGATGACCGCCTCGGGCAGGCGCATGTATTCGGCTGGAATCGAGCAGGCAATGGCGCATGGCCATTCGGTCAGATTGCTGACTTCGTCGATCAGATCCTCGGGCAGTCGTGCCGTGCCGCCCAGGGACTGCGCCGCCGCACTCACCTGCGCCCGCACCCGCTCACGACGGGCTTGCGGATCCACCTGCACATGAGCCGCTGCAAGGGTGGCCGAGTAATCGGCGGGACGGGCAATCGAGACTTCGTCGGCATGGTGAAAGCGGTGTCCGCGGGTGCGACGGCCGCTGGCGACTCCGTAGACCTGCGCGTTCAGCACCATCTCGCCGAGCAGCACGATCAATCCATGCACCGGGCGCAGAAAGGCGAAATCGTTGTTGCCCCAGCGCATCGGCTTGCCTAGGGGCAAGGCCTCGATGGCCTCGGTCACCATGGCCGGCAACACATCGGCAGTGAGCGCGCCGGGCTTGGTGCTGCGATGGACAAACCAGGCGCCCTTGTCGGTTTCCAGCTTCTCCAGCGCCTCAACCGGAACACCACAGGAGGCGGCAAAGCCGATCAGCGCCTTGCTCGGGCTGCCATCGGGCGCGGTGGCAGCCGCCAGCGCCGGCCCGCGACGTTCGGAGGTCTGCTCGGGCTGGGCCAGGGCAACACCCGGAATCAGTACGGCAATCCGCCTTGGCGTCCACAGCGCCTGCGCCTGATCGGCCGGATGCTCGATGCCGGCCTTGCCCAGGCGCTCGCCCAAACCAGCGGCGAGACCGCGGGCCAGGTCGGCCACGGCCTTGGCGGGGAGCTCTTCGCAGAGCAGTTCAACGAGCAGATCGGCGGTGGTGGTCATGGCATTACTCAGATTGATGGGGCGGGCGCGGAGCCCGGCGGTTGCTTCTGCAGGACCGGACTGGTCCGGACGCTTCTGGCTGATCTCACGGTGGCTGGGCCGGCGACGGGACGGGTCCGGACCCGCAACAGCGTGGCGTCAAGACCTCAGGCCGCCTTCTTCACACCTGGAAAACCCAGCTTCTCGCGCTGGGCGTAATAAGCCTCGGCCACCGCCTTGGCGATGGTGCGCACGCGCAGGATGTAGCGCTGGCGCTCGGTCACGCTGATGGCGCGACGGGCGTCGAGCAGATTGAAGCTGTGACTGGCCTTGCAGACCTGATCGTAGGCCGGCAGTGGCAGGCCACGCTCGACCAGCGCCTTGGCCTCGGCCTCGTGCGCATCGAAGGCGTGGAAGAGCTCGGCTACATTCGCCGCTTCGAAGTTGTAGGCACTCTGCTCGATCTCGTTCTGCAGAAACACATCGCCATAGCTGACCACGCCCTGGGGGCCTGTGGTCCAGACCAGATCGTAGACGTTCTCGACGTTCTGCAGGTACATCGCCAGCCGTTCCAGCCCGTAGGTGATCTCACCCGACACCGGCTTGCACTCGATGCCGCCGGCCTGCTGGAAATAGGTGAACTGGGTGACTTCCATGCCGTTGAGCCAGACTTCCCACCCCAGACCCCAGGCGCCGAGCGTCGGCGACTCCCAGTTGTCCTCGACCAGACGCAGATCGTGCACCAGCGGATCGATGCCCAGCGCCACCAGCGAGCCGAAATACAGCTCCAGAATGTTCTTTGGCGAGGGCTTCAGGATCACCTGATACTGGTAGTAATGCTGCAGGCGATTGGGATTTTCGCCGTAGCGACCGTCGGTCGGGCGGCGTGAAGGCTGCACATAGGCCGCGTTCCAGGGCTCCGGCCCCAGGCTGCGCAGAAAGGTCGCCGGATGAAAGGTGCCAGCGCCGACTTCGGTGTCCAGCGGCTGGATCAGCACACAGCCCTGATTGGCCCAGTAGGCGTTAAGTCGGGTGATGATGTCCTGAAAGGTCGGGGCAGACATGCGCAGGCGTCGGCGGGAGATAGGAGGTCGGCGAGTATACGGGGCTTGGAAGGGGCACGGGAAACGGGGCATGGGGCACGGGAAGGCTGCGGGCTTCGGCGCTGTTGTAGGTCCCGACTGGTCTCGACGCGCTTGCTCAGGTGCTCTTGAAGCGCCCGGAGCAGTCCGGACCTACCAGAGCCCGGCGTCATTGCGACCCCGGACTTGATCCGGGTGGAAGCAATCCAGGGGCGTGCGGCGACACCCTGGATTGCTTCGTCGCTGCGCTCCTCGCAATGACCCATCAAGTACTTGCGACATGTGTTGAGAGCGCAGCGGCTCTGAGGAGGGCCGCGCGCCGGCGCGGCCGCTCTTGATCTCCGGATCGGGGCAAGGCGGCGCCGCAGCGCGGCGCCCTCCACGAGGCGTGTGTCGGTGCCCGGGACCTCAAGGTGAAAGTTCGTGGGCAGAACCCGCTCCCACAGGAAGCGGGGTGCTCGGTCGTCGAACTGCACGCTTCCCGCCGTAGCGCCGATCCAGATAAACCGCAGCCACGCCGGCCACCAGCAGAGGCGCGAACCAGGGCACGAGCATCAGCGAAGGAATGCCGAAACTGGCCAGAAATCCTTTCAGGCCGATACCCAGGAAGGCAATATGGGTGGCCACGCCGTTGCCCAGCATCGAACCGTAGTGCTCACGCAACCACCAGTTGGGCATGGCCGGGGGATTGCCAGCGCGCCGCAACATGCCAATACCGATGAACACGCCGACCCAGCAGAAGCCCATCAGCAAGGCGCTGCCCAGCTGCACCCCCACGCCGAAGACCATCAGTCCAGAGATCAGATTCATCCATCCAACCTGGCGAAATCGGCCATTGAAATAGGCTGCACGGTCGCGCTTGAGCTGGATCGCGCGCCAGGACAACCACATGCCCGAGGCAGTGATCACCACCAGATAAGCGAGAAACACCCCGGTACCCAAACGGCCGCGGGCCATGAACACCAGCGCCATCGGCAGTGCCGTGCCGACGATGCCGATCATGGCCAGAAGGTAGTACTTGCCGATGCGCTTGTGCAGCGGGCTGCCTTTTCGCGCGATCGCGGCAATCCAGAAGGTCAGCAGCGCGACGCTGCCGGCGGCGATATGCGCAATCACCAGATAACGGTACATGTCCATGGCGGTCTGCTCCTGCTCAGCGCAGCTTGATGGGAATGGTGACATCTGTTTCCGTCAGCTCGACCGCGGCGTCGCCGAAGTCCGGAGGGCCCATGCTGCCGCCACCCTGACTGAAGCCGTAGGGCTCGCTGGGAATCCCGAACATCCCGCGATCCAGCTTGCCGTTGCCATTGCGGTCCACGTAAACCGACAGCGCGTAGCGACCCGCCGGCAGGCCATCGAAGGTCAACTGGTGCCGGCCGGAGGCACTGACCGAAGCCGGCGCGGCCTCGCGAACGGCCCGAAGCGGCTTCTTCAGCCAGTGGTTGGCGTCATCGTAGACGGCGACCATCAACATCTCGCCAGGTTTGACACGATTGCCGATGTCCACGGTCAGGGAAGCGGCGTCGGCGACGTTGCCAGCGCCGAGCAGGACCAGGAGACGGAGAGTGGTGAGCCTGGATTTCATCGTGGATTCCCCATTGGGTGGTGGTGAGCCCAGCATCCGCTTCAACGACCGTTGCCGGCAGGTGCGAGCCGTCACCCCTGAGGGGTGATGAAAGTCACCACTTGCATCAGCAAGCGCCGACCCCGGGGCGGGCCGGGATAGACTGGCGCCATGAGCACCCAAGACAGAATCCAGCCCGACTCGCCCTGGCATGGCTCCTGGCTGTCGCCGCTGAACATGGCCGCCTACATCACCTGGTTGGCGGTGATGCTGCAATCCATCCGCTGGAGCCGCCTGGTTGAGGCTGATCCGCGCCAATGGGCGGGTCTGGGCGCCTTGACCGGCGTTCTGGTCGTCTACCTGGTCTGCAGCGGGCTGGCCCAGAGCCGCCAGCTGCGCCGCGAGCGCATTCTGGTGTTGACGCAGGCGGCTCTGGTGCTGCTGGCCAGCTGGTATCTGCGCAATGGCGGTCCGGCGATCCTGTTGATCATCGTGGCTGGACAGGTGGTAGCGATGTGGCCGCGCGCACAGGCCATCCTGATCCTGTTGCTGTGCAATCTGGCGCTGCTGGCGATCTGGGTGCAGGGCATCTCGTGGACAAGCGCCCTGCTGTCGTTGGTGCCGATGATGGGATTCCAGACCTTTGCGGCGCTGACCGTGCACTACGCCATGAACGCGGAATCCGCGCGCGAGCAGCTGGCGCAGACCCATGCCCAGCTACTGGTCACCCAGCGCTTGCTGGAAGACAGCGCCCGCAGCGGCGAGCGCCTGCGACTATCCCGAGAACTGCACGACGTGGCCGGTCACAAGCTCACCGCGCTCAAGCTCAACCTGCGCCTGCTGCAGCGCGATCCGGCGCTGGCCGATCGCGAGGAGGTCAAGGTATCCGCCACCCTGGCGGATGAGTTGCTGGCCGATATTCGCGCCGTGGTCAGCGAGCTACGCAAGCACGATGGCATCGATCTGCCCGCCGCGATCACCACCCTGACCCGTCAGATTCCCGGTACCCGATTTCACCTGGACATTGATCCGGCGCTGCGGGTGGCCGATCTCGACAGCGCCGAAATCCTGCTGCGCTGCGCTCAGGAAGGCATCACCAATGCCCTACGGCACGGGCGTGCTCATGAGATCGAGGTGCGCTGCGGACGCGTTGGTGAGCGCATCGAGCTGGCCGTGCGCAACGACGGCGCGCCGCTGAAGTCATTCCAATTCGGCAATGGGCTGCGCGGCATGCGCGAACGGCTGGCCGAGGCCGGCGGCGATCTGTCACTGACCGCGCTCAGCGGTGGTGGCGCCCTGCTCAAGGCGGAGTTGCCGGCCCATGGTTGAATCGGCGCCGGCGAGCAATATCCGCATCGCACTCGTGGACGATCAGGCGCTGGTCCTCAAGGGGCTGTCGGCGCTGCTCAACGGCCTGGCCGGCATCGAGATTGCGATCGAGGCCAGCGACGGCGCCCAGTTGCTGGCCGCGCTGCCGCAGCGCCCGGTGGACGTGATTGTCAGCGACATCCGCATGCCCGGTGTCGGTGGCATCGAATTGATCCATGGACTGCGCGAAGCCGGCGATGCCACGCCAGTGATCCTGCTCACCACCTTTGACGACAGCGAGTTGATGCTGGCCGCGGTGGAAGCCGGAGCCCAGGGATTTCTGCTCAAGGATGCCTCGCCTGAGGACCTGGCCGAGGCCATCGTCAAGGTCGCTGGTGGTGACACCCTGCTGCAACCCGTGAGTCTGGGCCCGGTGCGGGCGCTGCGTCGCCCCGAAGCGCAAATCGGCCCCAGGCTGCATCTGACCGAACGCGAAATCAGCATCCTCAGGCTGGTGGCCGGCGGCTATTCCAACAAGGAAATCGGCCGTTCGCTGCATCTGTCCGAAGGCACGGTCAAGAATTACATGTCCGACATCCTGGTGAAGCTCGACTGCCGCGACCGCACTCATGCGGTGCTCAAGGCCATCACCCAAAGGCTGTTGTAGGGTGGGACCGCCGCAGGCGATTCCACCGTTCCTGCTGCCTGATGCACCTTTGCCTTCCATGGCGAAACCCGCTCACCGGTGCCAATTGCGGTCAGAAGCACGACGCGGAGAACCCAGAGGAAAAGCAGCAAGCCGCCTACGCTGAACGAGCGCGGTCTTGCGGAAGGACGCGCGCCTGCGCGGCCGCTCTTGATCTTGCGCGCCCTCTTGCCCTCTTGCCCTCGTGCCCTCTTGCCCTCGTGCCCTCTTGCCCTCGTGCCCTCGTGCCCTCGCGCCCTCAATCCTCGTCCGCCGGCTCCAGCGCCAGCGCCGGCAGCAATTCGTCCAGCAGCGCGCTGGCGCCGATGCGGAATCGCGCCGGGACCACGCGCTCGCGGCCGTAGATTTCGGAAGCAACAGCCAGATAGCGGCTGGCATCGGCCAGCGTGCGCACGCCGCCGGAGATCTTCAGGCCCACCGGTCGCGACGCGGCGCGGATGGCTTCGCCCAGACAACGGGCGGCCACCAGACTGGCGGCGGCACCGGCCTTGCCGGTCGAGGTCTTCAGGAAATCGGCGCCCCCGGCGATGGCAGCATCGGCTGCGGCGCGCAGCTGCTCCAGATCCTCGAAGGCGGAGCTTTCCAGAATCACCTTGAGCTGGACCTTGGCGCAGCGTGCCTTCACGCCTTTCACCAGGGCCACCGCAGCAGCACGGTCACCGGCCTGAAAGGCGCGCCACGGGAACACCAGATCGATCTCGTCGGCGCCCACAGCCAGCGCCCGCCGCGTCTCGTTGTCGGCGCGCTCGGCGTACACCGATCCGTCCGGAAAATTGACCACGGTGGCCACCCGCACCTGCGGAATCCCCTCGCGCATCAGGCTCATCCGCGTGGCCAGGATCAGTTCTGGATACACACAGATCGCCGCCGGCGTGCCGTAGGGCGTGTGCGCACGCTTGGCCAGCGCGGCTGCGGTGGCTGGCGTGTCGTCCTCGCCGAGTGAAGTCAGGTCCAGACAGGCCAGCGCGATTCGGGCATCGGTGAGCATCGTCATCATCAGATCAGGTTCAAGCACCTGAGCATAGACTTTCGCGCCAATGCGCTCCGTGGCCACGATCAAGCGGAAGTTCGCGACAGCCCGCTGACAGCCGTCTCGCTATGCTTCGCCAATCGTAGGAGCGACCTTGCGTCGCGACCATAATCCTGGCCCGTTCAGGTTGCCACGCTGCTCCTGTGCGCCTGAACCCGGCAATCCTGTTGCACCGCAGAGGTATTCGATGTCCGCTGTCTCCATCGCCCCGGAAGGGCTCAGGTCCGCCCACGACGATCGTGCGATCGGTCGCTGGCTGCTGTTCTGCTGTGGCGTGCTGCTGGCCCTGGTGATGCTGGGCGGGGCCACCCGCCTGACCGAATCGGGCCTGTCGATCGTCGACTGGAAACCGGTATCGGGTGTGCTGCCGCCGCTGAACGAGGCAGCCTGGCAGGCCGAGTTCGCGCGCTACAAGGACAGCCCCCAGTACACCAAGGTCAACCGCGGCATGAGCCTCGGCGATTTCAAGACCATCTTCTGGTACGAATGGGCGCACCGCTTGCTGGCGCGCTTGCTCGGGCTGGTGTTCGCGCTGCCGCTGCTCTGGTTCTGGCTACGCGGCCAGGTGAGTCCGCGTCTGCGCTGGCCGCTGATCGGCATCCTCTGTCTGGGCGCGGCGCAGGGCTACATGGGCTGGTACATGGTCAAGAGCGGCCTGGTGGACATGCCACGGGTGAGCCACTTCCGGCTGGCCGCGCATCTGTCGCTGGCATTGCTGATCTTTGCCTCGATGTTCGCCCTGGCGCTGAAGCTGTTGTGGCCTCGCAGCCGCAAGGCACGACCGTTGACCGGCGCGGTGCATGCGCTGCTGGGATTGCTGGCCTTGACCATCGTTTTCGGCGCCTTCGTTGCCGGCATGCGCGCCGGTCTGATGTTCAATACCTGGCCGATGATGGGCGCACACTGGATCGCCCCTGGCGTGCTCGCCTTTGATCCCTGGTGGCGCAATTTCCTGGAAAATCCGGTGATGGTGCAGTTTGTGCACCGCTGCCTGGCGCTGACCACGCTGGCCTTGTGCCTGGGCCTGTGGTGGCGGCTGCGCCGCGCCGAACTGGAATCGAGTCAGCGTCTGGCGCTCAATGTGCTCGCGGCCATGGTGCTGGTGCAGGTCAGTCTGGGCATCAGCACGCTGGTGCTGCATGTGCCGGTCTGGCTCGGCACTTTGCATCAGGGCGGTGCGGTATTGCTGCTGGGCGCAGCGCTGATGTTCAGGCATCGCAGTCTGGCGGCGTAGGACGGGCGCGGACTCGGGCAAAGGCCAGACGGTTCTTGTCTGAGACCTGAGGGAAGGGTAGGTCCAGACAAGTCTGGACGCTTCTTCAGCACCTTGCCAACAGCGTCCAGACAAGTCTGGACCTACACGCGCCCGGAACCTGCCAGCCTTTCCCGTGCCCCGTGCGAACAACCAACAACCGCTCCAACCCTCACCCACTCTTCGGCTCTGCCGCCTGCAGTGCCCTGTACCGGCGTCCCAGCCACAGCGACAGCGCCAGCCAGATCGCCGCCAGCGGCACGGCGGTGTAGGCGATGCCGGCGATGCCGAATCCCAGCCAGATCAGGGCGCCGTTGGCCCAGGCGCCGACCTGATCGCCGATGCGATAAACCGCGGTGTCGATCAGGTTCTTGGCCTTGTACTTCTCGCTGCGACTGAGCGGCACGAACAGCGCCTCGCGCGCCGGGCGCGACAGCGCGAAATTGGTGACTCGTCGGGCCACGGTGAACACCACCACGGCACCCAGCACCGGCACCAGGCCCAGGCCCAGGAAGCCGATGATGCTGATCACCGGCAGCAGCGCCAGGGTCAGGCCCACACCGATGCGCGCCATCAGCCTGCCAGTCAGGAACAGCTGCAGCGTCAGGGTGAGCCCATTGACCCATATATCGACATTGGCGAAGTACGCGGTCTGCGCGACCTGACCATCGATGGTGTTGTCGACGATCTGCGCCTGCAGGAAATACAGAAAGGTCGAGCCGATGGTGTACAGCAACATGTAGCCGCACACGCCGAGCAGATAGGGCGAGCGCGCGGCCAGCTTGAAGCCATCGATGGCGTTGCCGCCGATGACGCGCTCGCCATCGCTGCGGACGCCGGCGGCATCCACCGAATGGTCGCGGGTGATCGCGTACATGCACCACAGTGCGAGCTCCAGCATCAGCAGGGAGACCAGCAACAGCGCCGGCGCGCCGATCGCCTCGACCATGGCGCTGGTCACGACCCCGCCCATCAGCGCGCCGAGGCTGCCGCCGGCGGCGATCACACCATAGAGCCGGCGTGAGGACTCGCTGTGGAAGACATCGGCCATCACCGCCCAGAACACCGACACCGCAAACAGATTGAAGACGCTGACCCAGATGAAGAAGGCGCGACCCACCCAGACCAGCTGATCCTCGGGCAACGTCACCAGCGCTGCGTAGAAGGCCAGCAGACAGACCATCAGCGCGCGATAACTCCAGGTGACAAAGCGCCGCCGTGGCCAGCGCGAGACCAGTCCGGCAAACAGCGGGCTGATCACCAGCATGGCGATCATGGTGCCGGTGAACAGCCAGGGCAGATTGCGCACGCCACCGGCCACGCCCATCTGATCGCGGATCGGGCGCAGGATGAAATAGCTGGCCATGACCAGAAAGAAGTACAGCGCCGACAGCGCCAGCACCCGGCGCTCCTCCGGGCGCACCTTCATCAGCGTCTGCAGCACACTGGGGCGGTTGTCAGCGTTGTCGATGGTCATGTTGGCCTTGGTCAGGTTCCGTCAATCGTTCGAAGACTCTTAGCTGGCATCACGGCGTAGACATGGAACCGGCTTCATTGCGAGGAGTCCAGCGACGAAGCAATCCGGAAGAGTAGCCCGTTGTGCCGCGCAGCGGCTCAGCGGGGCTTTTCCGCGTCACTGCCGGGAGAGCGCTGCGCGCACTTCGGGCTACGAACAGCAAGCTGGTGCGTGGCTGCGGCTCGCTGGGCACACTCAATACCCCCGCGCGATGTCCACCACATTCAACATCGGCTCACCGGCCACATAACGGCGCAGATTCTCCATGGCCAGGATCAGGTAGCGCTGATTCTGGACCTCGGAGGCCGCGGCCACGTGCGGGGTGATGATCACATTGGGGAAAGCCCACAGCGGATGCTCGGCCGGCAACGGCTCGGGATCGGTGACATCCAGGCCGGCGCCGGCGAGGTGGCCGCTGCGCAGCGCCGCGACCAGATCGTCGCTGACCGTACTCTGGCCGCGGCCCACGCTGATGAAATAGCTCTTCGGCTTCATCGCGGCAAAGAATCCGGCATTGAAGATGCCCGTGGTCTCGGCCGTCAGCGGCAGCGAATTCACCACCACATCAGCCTGCGCGGCGTAGGCCAGCAGGTCCTCGGACAAGCCCACCTGGGCGACGAAATCCGGACCTTCGCGGCTGCTGTTGCGGATGGCGATGACGCGCATGCCCAGGCCATGGGCGCGGCGTGCGACCTCGGTGCCGATGCCACCCAGGCCCACCACCAGCAGCGTCTGGCCTGCAATCTCGCGCATGGCCGGCAGTTCCGATTCGTCATCTGCCCAGTGACCGGCTTGCTGCTGGCGCACGAATTGCGGCAAACCGCGCATCAGCGCGGTGGTCATGGCGATGGCGTGATCGGCGATCGGCATGCCGCTGGTGCGTTGCATATTGGTCAGCAGAATCTGGCGTTCCAGCAGGCCCGGCAGCACCACGCAGCGCTCCACGCCCACCCACAGCGTCTGAATCCAGTGCAGCTCCGGCGCGGCATCGAGCGTGGCCTGATCGCACAGTCCAAACACCGCCTGGGCGCCCGCCAGCTGTTCGGCGCGCCGGGCCGGATCGGCATCGGCCACCACGATCTCGACCTCAGGCGCCACCACCTGCAGTCGCTGCAGCAATTGCGGGTTGCGCGAGCCGAGCACGATGCGCTTTGGCACGCTCCAGCCGGGCAGATCGCGCGCCGCCACCTCAGCCTGCTTCAGACCCAGCTCCTGGATCAGGGCCGTCGCGCGCGGATCGGGCCCGGACAGCGCCGAGGCCGATGTCAGCAGCGCAGAAGCGGCCAACAAGGCCATACCGAAGAGGCCGGCATGCAGCCGAGTGGGGCATCGCAACGCTGAGCGCATGGCGCAGTCCTCGACAATCAGGTTGCCAGGCAGACTACTACAGGGGCGTGAGGCTCAGGTGGAGCCGCTCTGCTGTGGGAGCGGGCTCTGCCCGCGAGCTGGACTTGCATTCCAGCCAGGATCTGTCGCGGATGAATCCGCTCCCACAGGTGTCGCTGCTACCGTGCCCTCTTGCCCTCTTGCCCTCTTGCCCTCTTGCCCTCTTGCCCTCGTGCCCTCGTGCCCTCGTGCCCTCGCGCAGCTACTGCTTCTCCAGATCGGACAGATGCAGGTTCAGCGCATCGCTGGAGAGCTGGATTTCGCGCACCGACAGGGCCAGTGAGCTCAGCAGCAGCACCAGGGCGATGGCAAACGCGATCTTGCCGGGAAAGATCCAGCCGGCAAACAGCAGGAACATGCAGAGCACGCAGAAGAACAGGCTGAGCACGCCCATGGCCTGCATCTGCTGGATCAGCCGCACCCGGTGACGCAGGCTGGCCAGCTCCTCGTGGTATTGCGGCATGCCGCCCTTGATCTGCGCGTGCAGCTGGCGGATGACACTGGCCACCGCCAGAAAGCGGTTGGTGTAGGCCAGCAGCAACAGGCTCAGGGCCGGGAACAGCAGCGCTGGCGTGGTCAGGGATAACTCCATCAGCGCTCTCCGCTGGAATAGAGGTCAATGACCTCGCTGATCGCGCCCTGACAGACACGGCAGAAATGATCGGTTCGGGTGAACATCAGGCAGTTGAGCGCGGGTCGGTAGTAGCCGCTGGATTCGTAGTTCGCCCCCTCGAAGGCACCGATCCGGTCGCGCGTCGGCACCGCCGAGAACATTGCGTCCACATGCTCCTGCTCGCTGTGGAACAGTGCATTCATCTCCGACTCGGGCCGGCGTTCCTCGCGCAGCTGCCGTCGGCGCGCCTGATTGTCGCGCTGATAGGCCTCGTACTCGGCCTTGGGCCAGGGCGTCGGCAGCGTCGTGCCCGGGCTCACCAGGCTGGCCCATTTTAGCGCGGCTGGATCGTGCAGCGCGGTGACGTTGGGCTCCCAGGGCTCGCGTCTTTCCACCGCCTTGGCGTAGCTGACATCGGAGGTGAAGTACTCGTCCGCCAGCGCGGCAAAATGGTGGCCGAACTCGTGCACGAACAGGTAATCGGCCCATTCGCTGCCGGCGGCAGCCGTGGCGTACAGGCCGTAAATGCCACCACCGCCGTAGGTCTGGTTGTTGACCAGCAGTTCGACGAATTCGTAGGGCGCATGCTGGGCGATGTCGCGGAAGCTGGCATTGTCGAAGCTGAGCACATAGCGCTCGCTGCCAAAGGCGTCGTATTGCGCGCCCAGCGGGGTCCAGCGGTAGCTCTCGGTCGACGGGCGTGAGATGCCCGATTCCGGCGCCGCCACCATCAGCGCCCAGACATTGAAGTCGTCGGCGCGTTCGCGGTACGGCGAGACCTTGAACAGTGCCTCACTCATGCGTCTGGCGTCGGCCAGAAACTTCGGCCGCTCGGCCTCGGTGTAGCCATCGCCGAGCATCAGCAGATCCACCTTCCGCTCGGGCGGACCGCTCTGGCGGATGGCCACCGCTTCGGTGGCCATGGGCCGATGCTTGCGGATCACGCCGGGCGCGGCCGGATCCACATCCAGCGTCCAGACCATCGAGAACTCATTGGCATCGTCGCGCGCATACAGTCGCACCCGCACCGGCGCCTCCGGCAGCGGAAAGCGCAGCGATTCGCCAAAGGCGCGGTTGCCCTTCTGCGCCTCCTCGGTGGTACGCCACTCACCGAAGATCGAGCTGAAGCCACGCGAATACAGCACCTTGCCGGTGCCCGGCTCGACCACATCGAAGAAATAGGCGCCTCGGCGAAGCGTATCGATGCGCTGATCCAGGCTGCCCGGCCACGGCAGCGGCTCCAGCAGCACCCGATCGAGGCTGTACATCTCGGTCAGCGCATTGCCCGAGTGCACGAAGTCCACGCGCAGGGTGCCGGGTTGGGCGGCCCACAGGCAGGCTGAAGCGCAGAGCAGCAAGATTCCGGTGGCATGGCGCAGCATGGTTGTCTCCGGTGGGCGATGGCCCATGTTCGCGCAGAACCCGCCCTGGGGCCACAGCAGCGCGAGGATCGGCCAGCGTAGCCGATCGCAGGGTGCTTGCCGGGCAAGGGCTGTGGACAGGTAGAATCCCGGCCCCGCCAGATCGTGAACATCCATGAATTCGATCCGATGCCTGCTTGGCCTCGTGCTGCTCGCCGGTCTGTGCGCAGCACCCGCATTTGCCGCAAAGCCCAAGCCGATGACGCCGACCGTGTTGCCGGTGGAGCGGGACATCCCGATGGCGATGGTGTTCGAGCCCGATCTGTTCGTGGAACAGGAAGATCGGCTGCCGGCCGGCATGCAGACCAGCGTCGATCTGATGATGCCG
Organism: Rhodanobacteraceae bacterium; assembly: GCA_024234055.1. Taxonomy (NCBI): domain Bacteria; kingdom Pseudomonadati; phylum Pseudomonadota; class Gammaproteobacteria; order Lysobacterales; family Rhodanobacteraceae; species Rhodanobacteraceae bacterium. The sequence goes on along the minus strand of JACKOW010000010.1, from coordinate 18,869 downwards.
AATGCCTCGGTGCTGTCGGTGGGCGCGGGCCTCGCGGTCACTGCGATCTCCGAGGGCGTGTCCATGATCAAGGCCCGCAATGACCGCAAGCGACTGGAGCAGATCGAGGCTGCGCTGGGCCGGCATCCCTGGGGCGCACGTCTGCGTGAAGCCCTGCAGCGTGAGCTGTCCGCCGACGGGCTCGGCACCGGCTTCAGCTACAGTGAAGAGATGCCCAGGGTTCGCGTGGGTGCCAAGACCTTCGACAAACCGGGGCGTGCATTGGGTCAGCTGCGCGGCTATGTCGCTTTCAGCCCCAAGTTGCGGGTAATCCGGATCTTCGTCACGGGTGCGGTGGAAGATCGGCGCGTGGTTCGCGACAGCACGCTGCGCCTGCAGATGGAGCGGATCCCGCATCGGAAAGTCTATGTGGAATATCTCATCCGGCTGCCTGAGGACGTGGGTCTGAGCCAGAAGAAGCGCACGCTGCGCTGGGCGGCTCAGGATCCGGCGATGTTTGCACAGGCGATCGAGCAGGGCATTGCCGAGACCGCCCGGTGGGTGAAACTGCAGCTGGCTACGCCCGAGCGTCTGCAGGGTGAAGGTAAAGCGCAGCGTTTCAGCGCCAAATTCGATGCCCGCGGCAAAGGCCAGTTGCTGGAAGACCAGGGCGAGCGTGCCGTGCTGGTGGCCAAGGATGGCAGCGTGTATGCCGTGCCGAAGGAGATGTACGCGCGCTAACAGCCGCCGAGGGATTCTCCGGCGTTGACCCGGCGGACGATTTCTCGGTCGGCATCGCCAATGCGTTGGGTTACAATTCGCAAATATCGACTTGGGCTTCCCTGTCGAATCCTTTGCGCCAGGAGCGGCCGTGCGATTCTTGTTGATTTTGTTGTGCTGGACAATTCTGACCACCTGCCAGGCAAGTGCCGCCAACCGTATTGACGGCACTTTGGTGGAAGCGGGAACTCAGCAGCCCATCGCCGGGGCCACGGTATCTGCCTTCCTGCTCATAACCAGCGTCTCAGGCGCGCCGTCAGTTCGAACCGCTTCCACTGACGTAAATGGCGCTTTCGTCATTGATGATCTTGCCATCGGCTCTTACATGGTCCAGGTCGTGGCCGAAGGTTATGTCGCTCGTTCTTACGGCAGAGATCTGATCGGGCGAGACTGCCCGGCGCCGTACAATACGGGAACCTGCTTTCTTGGCGGCGGAGCAGCCCTGATCCAATTCGATACGACGGCCACGGCACTGACGATACCGATGGAAACCTCAGGTGCTGGCCGGGTTCGCGGGCGACTGCTGTCCTCGACGCCGGGCGGGCTCAATGGAGCGGAGGTCCGTTTCCGCTTGGGTCCGAGTGAAAATTCGCTGGCTGTAACCGATACCTTTGACGTCGACCATGTGCCGCCGGGCGAATACGTGATCTTCGGCTGTGCCGATGGGAAAGTCTGCCGGGACCCCAACGGTGTCGAGACTGATGTGTTCGGGTCGTCCGTACCCCTGGCTACCGTTACTGTGGAACCAGGCCAGATCTCGGACCTGCCCGACATCATCCTTCAGCCCGAAGCACGCATAGGCATCACCGTTCAGCCGCCGGCAGGTTGGGTCCATTCAGGGCCCCCATTGATCGGCCTGTGGCGAGAAGGCTCAGCCACAACGATCCATCTGGCAGCAGCCTGGTCGGCGGTTCAGACTGGCCTGCGCGCCGGTGTCTACAAGCTGTTGGTCAGCGTGCCCGACGACCCGCTCTGGCTCGCGCATTGGTTTGGTGGCCCTGAATGCACGTCGGGGCCCTGCGGACCGGAACTCGGCTTGCCACTGGTCCTTGAATCAGGCGACGATCTGACTGGACTGACAACAGATATCAATGCTCGCCAGACCATCAGTGGCAGGGTGACCTCGGCCTCGACCGGGAGCGCCATCGCAGGCGTCACGGTCAGCGCCTCAATCCCCATGATTTTCATTAGCGGTCTGTTGAACCTGTCGCAATCGCTGACGGATGCTGATGGCCGCTACACCCTTTTCGGTGTCGGTCCCGAAACCTATTTCCTGCAGGCGAGTGCGAGCGGGAATCAATTGTGGATTACCGAACAATGGCCCGAGATACGTTGTGCCGAGACGGACCGACCCTACTGCGGACAACCGGGCCAGCAGCGTATACCGCTGATACTCGATCAGAACATCGCGGACATCGACTTCACGCTGGAGCTGGGCGGGCGGATTTCCGGTACCGTCGAAGATCCCCAGCTTCCCGCCCAATGCGCGCCCAATTCCTACCTTCGTGTCTATCCCGCGTCGCTGCCGGTTCCGTCAGAATCCGTTAACCACTTTTGCTACTCTGGCGATACTTGGGCCAGCGGCAATTTGCCCGCAGGCAACTACTGGGCAGCTGCAGGGGCTCGAACCAGCACGTACATGCCCTTGTTTCAGGCATTTCAAGGCATCGAATGCCAAGGCGGCCTGCATCTGTGCAACTTCACCCTGGCCACACCGATCACGGTCATGCCCGGAGCGATTACACCCGGCATCGATTTTGAATTCGATACCCAGGAGTTCATATCCGGCAGCGGGTTTGAGTAGCTGCCAGAGTCCGGCGCGGCGCTCGATAGAATTGCCAGGAAGCCAGCAACGGCGATCTGCCTCGTCGGCGAGCCTCGCTATCGGGCAAAGCTCCGCGGCTCGAGACGCGCCGCAGGCACCGGACTGATGCCCGGGCGCGGCGGCAGATTCTGTGGAATCTGCACCTCCCAGGCCAGCCCCAGGCGTTCCAGCAGCTGCACGAAACGGTACCCGAGATCGATCTGGCCGGGATAGAGCCCGTGACGAGCTGATGCCGGAAAGGCATGATGGTTGTTGTGCCAGCTCTCGCCCATTGACGGAATCGCTGCCCAGGGGACGTTGTGGGCCTGCACGGCGCCGTCGTCTACCAGCCAGTCCTGCGGACCATGGGTATGGCAGAGATAGCCAACGAACCAATGCATGGATACACCCACGCAGACGCGCACGCAGATGCCCCACACGACCCATGGCCACCCACCCAGAACCCAAAGCAGCAAGGCCAGCGGCAACTGCTGCAACATCCAGGTGCGCTGCAGCCACCGGTACCAGCGGTCATCGGCGATGCCTGGGCCAGGATCGAACTGCGGGGGCCGTGCCAGCTGCAGACGGCAGTGCAAACTCCAGATGGCGTCTTTCCACAGGCCCCCACCGTGGCGCAGATAGGGGTGGCAATCCAACTGTCGCTGCGCCCAATCGCGAAGATCATGCGAATGGATAACCCAGAACGGACCCTGCATTCCGACCAGCGTGCCTGACCATACCAGCAGGCGTTCGACCCACTTGGCGCACTTGAAGCTGCGATGGATCAGGCGGCGATGAAATCCCACCGAGTGTCCACCGCACATGGTCGCAAACAGCAGCACCGCGAACACGGCCAGGGCACTCCAGGTGAACTGCCAGGGCGCAACGAACAGGGTGATGGCGAGCATTCCGGCATTCCAGAAGGAGCGCAGCGGATCCCACCGAACCGCGCCGCTCAGCGCGTCGGAGTCGGTGGTGATGGTCAATGAGTTGACGCGAAATGGGCCAGAAGTGGCATCGCTGAAGCGCATGGCATCGGTTTTCACGGGTGGATCCTTGGCAGTCTTGGAGGGACCGTTGTCACCCGGAAAAGTTGGGAGCCACGGCCGGGACGGAGCTTGATGCTCGGGTTACGGCGCAGGCTTCCAGATTGCTCATGTTGCAACAGAAAAAGTGCTGGCTAGTCGATGATGTCCCTAAATCAAATGCTTATGACGAGCGTAGTTTGATCATTCTGCAACTGCACCAGCTCACTGCTGCGTCGGCAGGACGGCTCCTCCACTGGCGCGACAGAGCCCCGCTGAGCCGCTGCGCGGCACAACGGGCTACGAAGAGCAGGAGCGCCGGCTCTTGTAGCCCGCACTGCGCGCAGCGCTGTCCGGGCGGTGACGCGACCAAGCCCCGCTGAGCCGCTGCGCGGCACAACGGGCTACGAAAGCCGGCTCTTGTAGCCCGCACTGCGCGCAGCGCTGTCCGGGCGGTGACGCGGAAGAGCCCCGCTGAGCCGCTGCGCGGCACAACGGGCTACGAAAGGCGGCTCTTGTAGCCCGAACTGCGCGCAGCGCTGTTCGGGCGGTGACGCCAACATGCCCCGGTGAGCGGCTGCGCCGCACATCGGGCTACGCCAAACGGGCGCCCCGGCGAATCGATCAGTCCGGAAAATCAAAGCCCTCATCGTCGCCGCTGACGCCGGTCTGTTCAAACCAGTCGGGGCCGAGTTCGCTCGTCAAGGGTCCGGTGCAGGGCAGGTCGGCGACCACTCGGCCACCGCGCTCCACCACCACGCCCTGCTTTTCCACGGTCTCGCCGTTCTCGCCCCATCGGCCGATACCGCTGTAGACCACATAGCGGTAGTCGCCGTTGCGGAAACGCAGCCAGCTGCCGCCACCGCCGGAAAAGGGGACGGTTTCGCCGCTGGCCGCGCGGCGGGCCGGCACCGGGCCCTCGGGCAGGGTCAATTCCAACGCTGCTCGCGCATCAGCCCTGCCGAACCGGTACTGCAGCCGGTCGGGCCCTGAGCCGCACACCGACACCCGCTTGCTGCCCACACGGCAATCAAAGACCACGGTTTCCTGCGGCGTGCAGAAGGAGTCGATTGCGCCCTCGGCCAGGCCCTCCTCGTCATCGGCCACCCTGGCCGACACTACCAGCGGCACCAGGTCCGACAGCTGGCATTCCGGATCGCCCTGGCACTCGGCCGATTGCACCGATTGCAACTCGTAGCGCAGCACCAGACGCGAGCCGATCAGTTCCTCGCCGCCCTCGCAGATTTCGAAGCTGGCCATTTCCTGGAATTCCGCGCCGTCATCGCCGCGTAGCGACAGGTAGCAGGCGATGTCCCCGGACTCCAGGGCCAGCAGTCGGCCGTAGGCGGGCTTGCTCTGACCATCGATCTCGACCCGATCCTGCGCCACCAGCGGCGCAGCCAGGCATGCCAGCAGCAGTGACAGCGGCGGCAGCAGCCGCAAGCGGATGTTCATCGGTTGAGGTCCAGAGGCAAGGAGGGGTTCAAGGCAGGTGAGCCAGCAGGTCGGCGAAGGCCTTTTGCTGACCTGCCACCGGCAAGGCGAATTCGAGCTTGAGCGTGGGGTCGCGGTAATCGCTGATACGGATGTGCAACTGCTCCGCGCCCTCGGCAGCCAGGGCCGCCACCAGTTGGCGTTCGCGACTGTCTGGTTCGAAGCTAGGCGCCGCCAGCCCGAAGGCAAAGTTGCTGCCGCTCGGGCTCCAGCCAGACGGGGAGGCATCCGCGGCAAACTCGGTCGACTTCTTGCCCGTCACCGAGATGTGCATCAGCAGGCGATCGGCGGACACGGCATCAGGCCCCTCGAAGTCGTCGAAGGAAAACGGCGCCAGGGCCGACTTCGAGGCCAGATACAGATCAAAGCCGATCACGCCGCTGAGCTCGGCCGTGTGCGTGGGATCGCTGTTGAAGTTCAGACCGATCTGGGTCGGCTTGCCCAGCAATTCGACCTGTCCGGACCAAACCAGAAAGCGGGTGCTGCCCTCCTGGGTGGCTTCCCAGGTACCCACGGCATTCGCCGCCGACACCACCGTGGACTGAAACAGCAAGGCGCAGGCGACCAGCGTCAGTCCCTTGAAGGTGTGCATACGCTCGTGGCTCCGACGTCCAGGGGGCGCGCACAGCGCACGCCCTCTGGGACCATCATCTGGCATCAGGGGGTCGGCGTGGAAGCCCGTTTTCCCCCTAGACTTTGCCAAATTCTGCGCCGGCAAGAGGAACAGCAGCCGTTTCTGGCCGGGCGACGTCAGTCGCTGCGCCGATGACCAGACCGATCACCAGCAGAGCACCACCGCCGCCCAGCACTACACCAGCGAGCACATCCGTGGGCCAGTGCTTCACCAGCAGTACCCGCAAGGCCACCAGCCCGGCAGCGATGATCAGACAGCAACGACGCTGCTCCGGGCGCGGCAACAGACCGGCAATGAACACGGCGCTGATCATCAGATCGGTGGTATGTCCCGAGGGAAAGGAGTGAAAATTGGGGCTGGCAACGAGCAGATCCGGGTGAAGCGCCCCGTTCAGGTCCTCCAGGCCCGGGCGAGCCCGCCCGATGGTCATCTTCAACAGTTGCACGACACCACCGGAGATGATCATCTGAGTGGCGAAATAGCTCCAGGCGTACGCGCGCATGGCGAGATCACCGAGGGCGTAGCCGCGAACCAGCACGGCCAGCATCGCCAGATACCCGATCCAAAGGGAGCCGTCAGAGAGCAGCTTCAGGCCCTGATTGGCGGCGTGGCTCCAGTAGTGGTCAAAGCACTGGATCGGCAGTTGATCGCCCCAGGCCAGTACCACCACCCACCAGGCGAGTACGGCCCAGATCCAGCCGCTCTGGATATCCGCAAGACGGCGACGCCAATCACCAGCAGCGAGCGAGGACGTCATAGGCCTTCCCCTCCAGTTCGAACTGCCTATGGAATTCGCAGCGCGCCAGAGCAGCTGGCGAATCCAGGATGAAACCCAGATCGCGGCGCTTGATCGCCAGCACAGCCCGGCGGTGATTGCGCCACCAGGCAGCCGCGTTGTCGCGATCGAGTTCGACCATCGGCCCGGTACCGGCGTAGTAATTGAGAATGCCGCGGGTGGTGTCGACGATGGCCAGGGTCGCGCCGGAGGAGGTCGCGTCTCGCAGAATCTCGCCCGCGTGACGAGCCGAGTATTGGCTGGCGGCCAGCGGCGCCAGACCCAACCAGAGCGCCAAACTCAGGCAGATGGCGCAGGCGATCTGGAGCTGGGACCAGCGGCGCAGCTCGGGCATGGCGACGCCGGCCAGCACCAGCAAGAACAGCAGCGGCGCCAGCAGCCAGCCAGCGATGGGGGCAGCCTGCAGGCGCAGCACTGCCCAGGACAGCCCAGCCAGAAGCAACAGGCCGATCAAGGCGGTGCCCAGGCGTGCCGGCAACGGTGTTCTGCCGAGCATCTGCCATTGCTGCCAGGCATGGCAGGCTGCCAGCGCGCTCGCCGGCAGCAGGGGTTGCAGGTAGATCACCAGTTTGCCTGAAGCCAGCGAAATCAGCAGCAAGGGCGACAGACAGAAGGTCAACACCAGGCGCCCGGATGGACCCGGCGCTTGCAGCCAGCGCCAGACACCTGTCGCCACCAGCGCGCTCCACGGAAACAGGATCAGCGGAAGCAAGGTCAGGTAGTACCAGACCGGTTGGGCATGACTCCAGGAGTGCACCGCGCGGCCGAGCAACTGCTCCTGCCAGATCTGTTGCAGGTAGTCGCCATGGCCGGCGCCCAGCACCAACCCGATCCAGCTCAACAACAGGATCGGCAGTGCGCAAATCCCCGGCCAGATGCGCAGGGCGCGCAATCCCTCCCAACCCTGATCCCACGATTGGGCCAGGATCGCCGGCACCAGCGTAAATGCCAGCGCAATCGGACCCTTGATGGCCACACCGGCACACACGCCCAGCCAGAATCCGATCCAGGCACGAGGCGCGCCCGCGCGCAGGTGCACCAGTGCCAGCAGAGTCCAACCCACGCTGGCGGCCAGCAGCATGTCCATGCGCACGATGCCGCCAACGATCAAGCTGAGTGCGAAGGTGGCGTAGACCAGCGCGGCTCGCAGGCCCCACTCGGTACCGATCACCAGGATCGCCAGCCGCCGAACCGCTTCCACGGCAAGCAAGCCGGAAACCAGAGTGAGCGCCCGAAAGGCCCATTCGCTGTGTCCCAGGATCTTTCCGAACAGCAGCACCAACCAGAAGTACAAGGGCGGCTTGTCCGGATAGACGTGGCCATTGAGATGCGGTACCAGGTATTGCCCGGTAGCCAGCATCTCTTGCACCACGGCACCGTATCGGGCCTCGTCCTGAACCCAAAGATCGCGCGGGATCGCGAATGGCAGCCCGAAGGACACCAGCAGTACGCAAGCCAGCAGCGCGTGCGGCACCCACTGGTTGGCGGCAACGGTCTTGGGCAGGGGAATCGCCGTCATGCCCGAATGATCGGAAGACAATGCGAAAATTTTTGGTGGGGAAGATGACACGATCCTTGCAATCAGGACTGCTTCGCGGCGGCGATCGGGTCGAAGTCATGGGCAGAGCGGCCTTCAGCAAGCAGCAACGCTATGCTCGGTGGCCTGCGCGCAAGCGCCCGGCCAAGGGCCCTGATGGTCATGGATATCAGCTGGATCACGATCGCCGCATGGATCGCGCTGTCGACGGCCGCAACCAGCGCCGCGCCCGTTCCCTCCGAACCCGACATCGCCCAGGCCCAGGAGGATCTGGCCGCCGGGCGCTATACCTCGCGGCAACTGGTGCAGCACTACCTGGAGCGCATCGCCAGACTCGATCACGACGGACCGGCCATCAACGCGGTGCTGGCCTTGCAGCCCGAAGCGCTGGCCCAGGCCGAGGCACTGGACCGGGAGCGCCAGCAGGACGAGGTGCGCGGGCCGCTGCATGGCTTGCCGATGCTGATCAAGGACAATATCGATACCGCGGACATGCCCACCACGGCGGGTGCCAGGGCCATGGCGGGTCATCGTCCGGCCCAGGATGCCTTCATCGTCGCCCGGCTGCGCGCGGCCGGGGCGCTGATCCTGGGCAAGACCAATCTCAGCGAATGGGCCAATTTCCGCTCGAACCGCTCGAGCTCAGGCTGGAGCGGACTCGGTGGCCAGACCCGCAACCCCTACGATCCCACCCGCAATCCCTGTGGCTCCAGTTCCGGCACCGGCGCGGCCATCGCCGCCGACTTCGCCGTCGTCGGTATCGGCACCGAAACCGACGGCTCGATCATGTGCCCCTCTGGCGTCAACGGGCTGGTCGGCATCAAGCCCACGGTGGGACTGGTCAGCCGCAGCGGCATCATCCCGATCTCGGCCAGCCAGGACACGGCCGGGCCGATGGCCCGCAGCGTTGCCGATGCCGCCGCCGTGCTCAGCGTGATCGCTGGCACCGATCCGGATGACCCGGCGACCGTGGATGCCGACCGCCATCGTGTCGACTACCGCGAAGTGCTGGATCAAGCCAGCCTGCAGGGCGTGCGTATCGGTGTGCTGCGCCAGGATTTCGGTTTTCACGATCAGGTCGATGCCCTGCTGGAACAGCGCCTGGAGGATCTGCGCCGGGCCGGCGCCGTGCTGATCGATCCGGTGGTGATCGAGGTGCCGGATACCTTGGGCGATGCCGAATTCGAGGTGCTGCAGTACGAGTTCAAGGACGGATTGAATCGCTACCTTCAGCAAGGCGGCGCCCCGGTGGCCAGTCTCTCGGCGCTGGTAAGACTCAACGAGGACAAGGCCGAGCAGGAGCTGGAATGGTTCGATCAGGAACTGCTGGAGCGTTCACTGTCCAAGGGTCCGCTGAGCGATCGCGCCTATCGAAAGGCCCGGGCGCTGTCCAGGCGGCTGGCCGGGGCACAGGGCATCGATGCCGCGATGAAGAAACACCAACTGGACGCCTTGATCGCGCCCACCAACGGCCCCGCGTGGAAGACCGACTGGGTCAACGGTGATCATTTCGGTGGCGGCAGCTCAACGCTGGCGGCGGTCGCCGGTTATCCGAGCATCACCGTGCCGGCGGGACTGGTGCACGGACTGCCGGTGGGTCTGTCTTTCATCGCCGGTGCCTGGCAGGAGCGTCGCCTGATCGAGATCGCCTACGCCTTCGAACAGGCGACGAAGGCACGACGACCGCCGCAGCTGCCCTGATACTGGTGCAGTCGCCGTCCAGGCCTTCGCCTCCGTGGGAGCGGCTTCAGCCGCGACGCTCCTTCCAAACATGGAAACGCGTCCAGACAAGTCTGGATCGATACCAGCAGCCGATCGCGGCTGAAGCCGCTCCCACAGGGGCCTGCCGGCATCCGTGACGACGCGATCGCCCTCAGCCCGCTGGCTTCGCCTTCGCCGCCTTGGCCGGCTTGCTTGCTTTTGGAGCCTTGGGCGCCTTGACCGGCTTTGGCGCCTTGGCCGGTTTGGTGGCTTCCAGCTGGTCCAGCGCGATCATCAGCGATTCGTCGGAGAGCATCACCAGTGCGCGCAGGCCGGCGCGCAGCAGCTCGTTCTTTTTGGCCGGTCTACCCAGTTCGCGGGCGCGATTCTTCAGCAATGCGATGCGGTCGAAATCGGCCTCAGGCATGGTGAAGCGGCCGCGCGCCAATTTGACGCTGATCTTCGGCGCCGCCGCTGCGTGCGGCGTCGACTCCCGATTCACCGCAGCCTTCTTCGGCTTTGGTGCCGCGGCCGGTCCGGACTTGCTGGCCTGGGTGATTCTGGCGGGGCGCACTGCGGCTGTTCGCCTGACCGGTTTGCTTGCCGTCGATTTCGGTGCGCCAGGCGCAGCGTTGGATTTGGCCTTGACCATGACTCGAGTCCGATTCCCTGAGAGTGCCTGTGATAGCACGGAGATCGGTTTGCGCGTCACCTTGGTCGGTGAAATTGGGCGCTTTTCACAGGGTTTCGACGAAATCGACGAGCTGTCGCTGTGCGTCACGGTTGAGTTGCAGATAGCGGTCGCGCACCACCCGGGCCTCGCCGTCGTGCAGGCGGATGGCCTGGTCCAGCGTGCCTGCGCGACCATCATGCAGATAGGGTGCGCTGACCCGTGCGCCCCACAGAGGAGGCGTCTTCATTTCCGTGGGTCCGGCATCACCCTGGGCAATGCCGTCGCCGAGCGCGCCCATATCGTGCAGCAGCAGATCCGAATACAAGGCCACCGGCTTGCGATCCAGCGCCCGGATCGGGCTCGGACCACTCATCAACACGGGGGTGTGGCAGAGCGCGCAGCCCACCTGCTCGAACACGAATTCACCCCGGCTGGCCGACCCCGACGACCGACCTGGCGGTGGTGGCGCCAGCAGACGCATGAAATCGGCGGCAAAATCGATATCGCCCTTGCCGCTGACCGGATCAACCTCGTCCTCGGGGTCGGCCACCAGATCGTACTGCGCCAACAGCGCCAGGTCGCCGTTGGGCGCGTTCTCGTGCGGAAACAGACGACTGGTCACGCCCATCTCGTTCAGATACGCATCGCCGGCAAAGTCGAGCAGGGTCGCCAGTTGCGCCTTCCAGCCAAAGTGGCCGATGCGGGCCTGGCCAGTCGCCACGTCCACGACCTCAGCAGGGCGACCGCGGACGCCGAAGGGCTTGATCCGACGCGCACCGTCGACGATGGCGCGGTCCGGAATCGCCTCGATCAGTCCCAGGCCAAACAGCGGCGTCGACTGCCGTTCAGCAATGACATTGGCCGACGGAGGCACGATCTCCTGCACGGCGGGATCAATCGCCATGGCCTGCAGCAGCGAACCGCCGAGGGATGCCAGTGGATCGAAACCGTTGGCACTGCTGAGGCCAAATCGGGTCACGAGCGCCGAGCTGCTGCCGCCGACCGCAGGAATGCCGTGACAGGACACGCAGGAGCTGTTGTTGAAGATCGGCCCGAGCCCGCCTTCGACGTCCTCGACATTGATGAACTCGGCCTTGCCTGCGGCAAATTCAGCGAACTCGGCGGCGCTGAGGCCCGGCAGCGCATCGCCGAATCGTGTGCCACCGCCACGGGCGTCGGCCTGCGCCGGATCACCGCGCGGGCGTTCGGCGGGGCGCTGTCCGGGGTTCTGCGCCCAGGCTGCGGCGCTCACAGCGAGTGCGCTGGCGCACAGACCGGCCACTATCCAGGATCGTCGATAACGCATCACGCACCTCGCCAGCGGTCGCCGGAACAGCCCGGCTAGCCCACCATCAAGGCCAATTGCGCAGCCGGTTTGCAGCAATTGTGGAGAAAACCCGCACTTTCCCCAGGCTGTGATCGAGCTCACGGTGGACACGCTCCGGCGTGCCAGGGCCTCGTTTCAGCGCATACGCAGGTCTCTGGCGCCCGCCGGCTGAAACTTCATTCGCATTCCTGGGCTCTTTGCCGCACTGCCGATGGGGCAGCTGCACAAAATGGAGACGAGCATGATGACGCGCGTGACAGTGGCGATGGTCCTGGCGACCAGTGGGGCCGCATGCTGGGCCGGCACCGCCGATGAAGATCAGGTTCGAAAAGCCATCGCCCGGTTGGCACCCGATGCCGTGATCGAGTCGGTGCAACCGGCGCCGATGCCGGGGATTTATCAGGCCGTGGTCGCCGGCAACGATGTCTACGTCAGCGCCGACGGCAAGTTTCTGATGAGCGGCGTGCTCTGGGATGTCGACGGTCGCAAGAATCTCACCGAAGTGGCGCGATCGGTACGCCGCCAGCAGGCATTGGCAAGCATTGGTCCCGAACAACGCATCGCCTTCCCGGCGGCAGAGCCCAAGCACACCATCACCGTGTTCACCGATCTGGACTGTGGCTATTGCCGCAAGCTGCACGAGCAGATGGCCGACTACAACGCGGTCGGCATCAGCGTGGAATACCTGCTGTTCCCGCGTGGCGGCCTGGATTCACCTTCCTACGACAACGCGGTGTCAGTGTGGTGCGCCGACGACCAGCAGAAGGCGCTGACCCTGGCCAAGCAGGGGCAGTTGCCGCCGCCGAAGATCTGCCCCAATCCCGTCCGCGAGGAATTCCAGCTGGGCCAACGCATTGGCGTGGGCAGCACGCCCACCATCGTCACCGAATCAGGTGCCATGCTGCTCGGATATGTGCCGCCCGAACAGCTGTTGGCGCAGCTGGAAGCCGCGCCGTAGCGATACGCTGGTCTAGCCCGACTCCCGTAGGAGCACCCTCGCGGCGCGACCGGTGACGCAATCACGTGGGTCCGTGATCGCGACGCAAGGTCGCTCCTACCGCAGGCGATACCCGTCTTCCGTAGGAGCGCCCTCGCGGCGCGACCAGTGACGCGATCACGTGGGTCCGTGGTCGCGACGCAAGGTCGCTCCTACCCACGGGCAGGCAACGCCCGTTGGGTGATTGATTGCATTCCTACAAGAACGAGTCCCATCGAGATCGCTTGAATCCCTATCTCAAGCCGCGATCCCTGTGGTCACGGGGCTTGTCGACATTTTCCTGGAATCCTCTCGAATATCAGCGAATCGGGACGCGCCACCATGGCGCTCAGACCCGCTCCTGGTTCCCAATACACCCGGCGAGTGGGGGCTCGCGCCGGTGCTTCTGACATGACCGTTGGGGGGAAGTGATGCGTTACTGCTTTGACGATTACACGCTGGATCCGGCGGCGATGATGTTGACCCGGCAGGGCTTGCCGACGGAAGTGCCGCGCCGGGTCTTCGAGTGCATCCGCTATCTGGTGGAGCACCGCGAGCGCGCCATAGGTCGCGATGAGTTGATCCTCAAGCTCTGGGGGCGTCCCAATGTCTCCGACAATCAATTGGCCCAGGTGGTCCTCGCCGCCAGGCGCTTGTTGGCAGACGACGGCGCAAGGCAGCGATTCATCCGCACAGTGCCTGGCATGGGATACCACTGGACGGGTCCGGTGGTGGAAATCGATTGCAGCGTCCCACAGCCCGGAGCCGTGTTCCAGAGCCCATTGCCGGAGCCTGAGCTGATGGCGCCGAGTCCGGCACCGGAACCGGCGGTCATCCCACCCAGCGCCGCCCTGGTGGAGTTGTCGACGACAGCAGCGGCGGCGGCCTCGACGCACGCTCAACCCGACCGAGCGGCTAGCCGGCGGCCCACGTCGGCTGGCTGGCCACGGCCGGTTTGGCTCATCGGCGGCGCCCTGATGCTCCTGATATTGGCTGCGCTCGCCCTGCACTTGCGTGACTACCCGCCTTACCAGGTGTCCAGATCCACGATGTCTGAATCCACGACACGGATTGCAGTGAACGATCCGCTGCAGGATCTCAAGGTCGCTTTCCGTCAGGCCCGGTACGAATACGTCCGCGAAGGCCTGGCACGCTTGCCGGCGTTGTGGGCCAGTGCACCTGAGGCGCACATTCTGGCCATCGAGCTGGCGATCGCTCGAGGACGCTTCCCGCGCGCAGAAGAACTACTGAATCAACAGCTGAAGCAGGCCGAGCTCGCCGCTGATCGGGTCTGGCAGGCCCAGCTGCTCGGCTTGCGCAGCACGCTGCGCTACCGCATGCGCAAGCCCGGTAGTGACATCCTGGCGCCAGCCCAGCAGGCGATGGATTTGCTGGACGCTGCCGACAGGGACGGTCGGAACGTTCCGGCCACGGTGCTGGCCCACGCCTTGCGCGTGCGCGGCAACGCGCTGGTACAAACCGATCAGTTGGATGCAGCGCTGGTGGACATCAGTCGCGCCCGAAATCTGTACCAGAGCATCGGTGATGACGCTCTTGCAGCCGACCTGCGGGTCAGCCTGGCTCGGGTGTGGATGCGCATGGGGCGGATGAGCGAAGCGCTGGAGCAGATCGACGAGATTGCCGGCCTGTATCACACCTTCCAGGATCCGATACGGGAGCTGTTCGCCCGCAACACCGCGACCAAGATTCAGATCGAACTGCTGCGATGGAATGATGCCCTGGCCAGCAGTGACCGGAGCATTCAGCTGTTGCAGGATGCCCCCGACAGCGAGCGCCGGGGCGCCACCCTGCAACTGCGGGCGCTGGTCATGACCGGCCTGGGCCGGTTGCGCGAAGCCGCCTCCCTGCTGGAAGAGGCCGACGCCCAAGGCGGCGAGCGCGGCAAGGTGATTCCGGCGATCTACCACCTTGCAGCCGGCGAGTACGATCAGGCGCTGGCCGCTGCCAACGAGGAATTTCACAACGATGTGCTGAACTGTCCGAGCAATCTGTTGCTGGAGAACCGCGACGGCGCCTTGCTGCTGTGGGTAACCGCCGCGCACAAGCTGGCGTCGGCCGGCCGACTGGCACCCGATCCAGCCGCCGATCAACTGGCGATTCTGGAGCAAGCTCAATTGCCTCTGGCCCACATCGCGCGTGGCCGCTGGTTGTGGATGCAGGGCAAGGCTGTTGATGCCGAATCCGAGCTGCGCGCAGGGTTCCGGCAAGCGCGCCAAGCCAATCAGCTCTATCGCATGCAGCTGGCTGCCGAGTCCCTGCTGGACTTGTTGATTGAGCGCGGTGATTTGGCGGCAGCGACCAGGGTGCTGGACGAATTGAAGGCTCATGACCCGGTCCGCATCGAACAGAGTTTCGAGGCCCGGTCGATGGCCCTGCGACTGGCCATGGCCCGGGGAGATGCTGACGACATCTCCAGCGTCCAGCAGAAGGCGGCCGCGCTGGCGGGCGAAAGAAGCCTGCCGACGCCGGTCTGGATCGCGTCCACGCGGGATGTCGAAGACGCTGAGGTCAGTCCGATCACGATCTTGAGCCGCAATGACGACTGAATCCAGCCGGCGGCGGCCTCCGTGCTGAGCCGCCGAATTGGCCCTTGCCGGGGTGCAGGGTAACGCCGGCTGTCCAGGCGTCGCAGGTTCCCGGTCAGCCGCCGCCCTCGGCCGCTGCGGCGCACTGGTCGAGGGCGACGCTGAGCCCTTGCACGGTTCGCCCCTGCGCATCCTCGATCCACAGATTCAGGCGTGCCCGAGCGCGGTCCAGGTCGGCCGGCAAATTCACGCTGATTCGTCGCGACAAAGGCCCGGCCTGGGCAAAGGCGCGGACGACGTGATCGTGGCGCAATCGCTGGCCGCGGTTTTCGCCGGCGCGCACTTCGGTGTACAAAGCGTCCTCGGTAATCGCCAGATGGGCCTTGGCGTCGGCTGGAAAGCCGGCGCCCGGCAGCAGGTCCACGGCCAGGCCGGCGTCCATGCGAATCCGCGCCGACAGGCTTGGCCCGGCCACCGCCACCGGTTCCGGCAGCCCCTGGCGCCAGCCGCGGAACTCACGACCTTCCACGGCGATCTCCGGCGTGTAGACGGTGCGACTGCGCGCCCGTGCGGCAATCTCGCGCTGGCGCTGCGCATGGCGGCCGTCGGCGAAGCGATCGGGCCAGCCCAGATCGTCCCAGTAGTCGACATGGAAGGCCAGCAGCAGGCGTTCGTCGACGGTCGGCATTCCAGATAGCCAGCGATCCGCGGCGGGGCATGAACTGCAGCCCTCGCTGGTGTAGAGCTCGACCCGCTGCGGCGGTGCGCCCTTGGCGCTGAGCTCGCAGCTCAAGGGTTCGGCCGCCAGATCTGCAGCGGTCAGTGTGGACAGAACGGCCAGAGCAAGAATGCGCATGCGATCGACTCCCGAGTTGCAGAAGCAGACCGTGTTCGGGGCACACGGCTTTCGGAGGCGGTCCCGGTCGCGGCGGGGCGATGCGCGCTGTCTTTCAGCCACGATCGGTTCCACGGATGCTCGGCAACAGCGACAATTCCGCCGACACAGGCAGGAGTTGACGATGGCTGCTCGTACCGTGGAACTGCGCACCACTCTGGCCTACGCCCAGGGCGCCTACAGCGTTGCGGTCAAGCTGGGCAGCCAGCAACGCATTGCCAACCTGCTGCTGGATACCGGCAGCAGCACGCTGGTGGTCCTGCCCCATGCCTATGATCCCCATGCCGATGAAGCACGCGGATTGACCAGCCTGGCGCAAACCATCCGCTACGGCCAGGGCAGCTGGGCCGGGCCGGTGCTGCACTCGCAGATCACGCTGGGCGATGGCCAGCACGAGCGCGTGATCGGCGCCACGCCGCTGGCGCTGGTGGAATCAGCGGCACAGAATTTTCGCGACGCTGACGGCCTGTTCGGACTGGCCTACCGCGGGCTGGACGGTGCCTACGATTTCGACGCCTACCTCACCCAGACCGGGGTGACGCCGGCGAGCACCTGGCCCTGGCCCTTCGATGACGATCTGACGGCCTTTCGTACGCTGGCGCGACAGCAGCCCCGGGTCGAAGTGACCCCTTGCTTCACGGCCCTGGAGCAGGAAGGCGTGCTGCCCAATGTGTTCGCGATGGTCATTCGACGGGCGTTGGTACATGTGCTGCACGAGCGATCGAGTGCGACACAGCTGCTGGGTGATTCGCTGAACAGCGGCTTGTTGGTGCTGGGCGGCGGCGAGCAATGCCAATCCCTCTATCAAGGCCCGGTGCAGAGCATTCGCATCGTCCATGATCTCTATTACAACGCCCATCTGATCGCCATCCAGGTGGGATCCGGCCCGCGCATCGAGGCCCCACCCCTGGCGGAAAAGGACCTCAGCCGCGCCGGCAGCAATGCCATTTTCGACACTGGCTGCAGCTTTGTCGTCCTGCAGCAGACGCTCTACAGCGAAGTACTGAAGGCCTTCCACGCTCACGATCCCAATTTGTCCGTGCTGATCGAACGCTTTCAGCAGGCCTTCCAGAGCGAAGAGGGCTTGCCCAACAGTCAGATCAAGCACCGCGACTGGCCGGAGTTGCACTTCTTTCTGGAGTCATCGAGCGGTGGCGAGGTGCACCTGCGCTGCGATCCGGAAGACTATTGGCCGCACAACGCGCTCAAAGCCGGGCAATCCATCTTTCTGCTGATGTCGCAGCTGCCGAACTGGCCCGATCAAAGCCTGCTCGGACTGCCCTTGCTGGCCGGCCGTTACTGCATCTTCGACCGTCGCATCGTTGGCTTGGGCGCCCTGAAGGTCGCCAAGGCGCGGGAGTGAAGCAGCCGACAGAGCGACGACGTACGAGGCTGTCACGTGCCGAGCTTGCTCGGCAGGGCCTGCGGCTCTTCGGCCGGGATGGAAGAGCACAAGCCCAGCCAAAGCAGCGGAGCAAGCTCCGCTCTACGATAGGCAATGCCGTACGAGGCTGTCACGTGCCGAGCTTGCTCGGCAGGGTCTGCGGCTCTTCGGCCGGGATGGAAGAGCACAAGCCCAGCCAAAGCAGCGGAGCAAGCTCCGCTCTACGAAAGGCAAGGCCGTACGAGGCTGTCACGTGCCGAGCTTGCTCGGCAGGGCCTGCGGCAAGCTCAGGCCCACTCGGTCAAGCCCTCGCTCTCATACAAGCGCTTGAAACTGGGTCGGGCCTTCATGCGCGCCGCCAGCGCGGTCAGCGCCGGCCAATCAGTGGCGGGTTTGGGCATGTTGCGGGACCAGCGCATCAACATCGTGGCGTAGAAGTCCAGCGCCGTGAGTTGCTCCCCGCAGAAATACGGACCGTGCTCACGCAGATGCGCGTCCAGGCGCTCGAAGACCTGCTCGATGCGCGCCTGCGCCGAGGCTTTGGCCAGATCGGCATGGCTCTCGCCGGCCGCCTCGCCGGGATAGAACCAGGTCCGAAAAGCGGGTTGCAGGGTGTTGGCCAGATACAGGGTCCATTGCAGATAGGTCGCGCGCTGCGCACTGCCCGGTGCCGGCGCCAGATTGGCCTCGGGATGACGCTCGGCCAGCAGCAGCACCAGGGCAGCGCATTCGGCCACCGGCGCGCCATCGACGATCAGCGTCGGTACCACGCCATTCGGATTGAGCTTGAGATAGTCCGCCGAACGCTGTTCCCCGGCTTGCAGATCGACCTTCTTCAAGGCGTGTTCGGCGCCGACTTCGAGCAACAACCAATGCACCACCAGACTGGCGGCACCTGGGGCGTAGTAGAGGGTGTACATGGGCTTGGCTCCAGAATTCGGCATGAGGACCAGCGCAGAATAACGCCGGTTGTCGGTTGTCGGTTGTCGGTTGTCGGTTGTCGGGGCACGGGGCACGGGGCACGGGGCACGGGGCACGGGGCACGGGGCACGGGAAAGGCGATGGGCTTTGTGGGTCCAGACTCGTCTGGACCTACAACAGACCGAAATCGGCGTCATTGAGAGCCATCAGTTCCTTCGCTCAAATGCCCACAAGCCATGAACCTCCACCGTCATCTCCGCGAAGGCGGGGATCCAGTCCGCTTTATCTGGATTCCCGCCCCACGCCTTCGCGGGGGCAGGCTTTTCGCGGGAATGACGCGTTCATGGAGAGCGCAGCGAAGCAATCCAGATGCACACGCGCAAGCGACTGGATTGCT